>JBBDQU010000005.1:0-77370 GCA_040905865.1 Alphaproteobacteria bacterium | reverse complement strand
CAGGCGCTGATTTCTCCGCCGCAGGCGCCTCGGCGGCCCCTTCAAGGGCGCCTTCGTCCTCACCGTCTTCCAGCAGCAGGGCAATGGTAGCGTTGACCTTTACGCCCTCGGTGCCTTCCGCGACCAGCAGCTTGCCGACTCGTCCTTCCTCGACCGCCTCGACCTCCATGGTCGCCTTGTCGGTTTCGATTTCCGCGATCACATCGCCGGAACCGACCTCGTCCCCTTCCTTGACCATCCACTTCGCCAGGGTGCCTTCCGTCATGGTCGGCGACAGGGCGGGCATCAGTATCTTGACGGGCATTCGTTTTCCCCTTTTCCCTGCTTTAAGACCGGTAGCAGGCCGCTTTCGCGGCCTCGACAATCGTTTCGACCTGCGGCAGCGCCAGTTTTTCCAGGTTGGCGGCATAGGGCATCGGCACGTCCAGCCCCGCGACGCGCCCGACCGGCGCATCCAGCCAGTCGAAGGCCTGCTCCATGACCACGGCCGAAATTTCCGAACCGATACCGGCAAATGGCCAGCCCTCTTCAACGGAGACGATGCGATTGGTTTTCTTCACCGATTGCAGGATCGTTTCCGTATCCAGCGGCCGAATGGTGCGAAGGTCGATCACTTCGGCGCTGATTCCTTCCTCGGACAGCACTTCCGCCGCCTTGATCGCCTTGCCGACCATCAGCGAATGCGCGGTAATCGTGACGTCGTCGCCCTGGCGCAGAATTTTCGCCTTGCCGATCGGCACAATGAAATCCGGATCGTCCGGCACATCGAAGCTTTCGCCATAGAGCAATTCGTTTTCCAGGAAGATAACCGGATTCGGGTCGCGGATCGCCGCCTTCAGCAGACCCTTTGAATCCGCGCCGGAATAGGGCGAAATAACCTTCAGCCCCGGGCAATGCGCATACCAGCTGGCATAGCACTGCGAATGCTGCGCGCCGACCCGTGATGCAACCCCGTTCGGTCCGCGGAACACGATGGGACAGCCCATCTGCCCGCCCGACATATACAATGTCTTGGCGGCGGAGTTGATGATCTGGTCGATGGCCTGCATCGCGAAGTTGAACGTCATGAACTCTACGATCGGCTTCAGCCCCATAAAGGCGGCGCCGACGCCGATACCGGCAAACCCGTGTTCGGTAATTGGCGTGTCGATCACGCGCCTGGCGCCGAATTCCTCCAGCATGCCCTGGCTGACCTTGTATGCCCCTTCGTACTGCGCCACTTCCTCGCCCATCAGGAAGACGTTGGGATCGCGGCGCATTTCCTCCGCCATCGCATCCCGCAGCGCCTCGCGCAGCGACTTATTGACCGTCGGGCCGGTCCATTCGCTTTCCGCCGGTGCGGCGGAAGCGGCGGGCCGGGCCGATTTCGGCGTCGCGGGGACGCTGGGCGCGGCTTCCGGTTCCGCTTCCGGTTCCGCTTCCGCTTCCGCTTCCGCTTCCGAGGTGGCCTTCGGCGAGGCGGCGTCGAGCCCCTCCATCGCCGATTCGTCCTCGCCATCCTGCAGCAGCACCGCGATCGGCGCATTCACCGCAACGCCCTCGGTGCCTTCGGCGACAAGGTGCTTGCCCATGACACCTTCATCGACCGCTTCGACCTCCATGGTCGCCTTGTCAGTCTCGATTTCCGCGATGATATCGCCGGAACTCACCGAGTCGCCTTCAGCCTTGAGCCATTTGGCGAGCGTACCCTCGGTCATCGTCGGCGACAGCGCCGGCATCAGTATTTGCGTAGCCATGTGATCTCTCTTTCCGGTGCGTTCGGCGATCAGGCGTCAATGAGAATGTCGGTCCAGAGTTCCGAAGGATCCGGTTCGGGACTGGTCTGTGCGAATTCCGCCGCGTCGGACACGATATCCTTGATTCCACGGTCCATTTCCTTGAGATCGTCTTCTACCGCATGCCCGTCGGACAACAGAACTTCCCGCACCATGTCGATGGGGTCGCGCTCGCTGCGAATTTTCTGTACTTCCTCGCGCTTGCGGTATTTGGCGGGGTCCGACATGGAATGCCCCCGGTAGCGGTATGTCAGCATTTCAAGGATGTAGGGCCCCTTGCCCGAACGGGCGTGGGCCACGGCCTTTTCTCCCGCCTCCTTGACCGCGAGGACATCCATGCCGTCGACCTGTAATCCGGGAATTCCGTATGCCTGCCCCCGCTTGTACAGATCGGCACCGGCGGAGGCCCGTTCCTGGCTGGTGCCCATGGCATATTTGTTGTTCTCGATCACATACACGACCGGCAGCTTCCAGAGGGCGGCGATATTCATCGATTCATACACCTGGCCCTGATTGACGGCTCCGTCGCCGAGGTAGGTCAGGCTGACATTCTTGGTGTCGTTATACTGATGCGCAAAGGCGATACCGGTGCCCAGCGGCACCTGCGCCGCGACAATCCCATGCCCGCCATAGAAGTTTTTCTCCTTGGAGAACATATGCATCGATCCGCCCTTGCCGTGCGAATACCCGCCGCTGCGGCCGGTCAGTTCGGCCATCACGCCGCGCGGATCCATGCCGCATGCCAACATGTGCCCGTGATCGCGATAGCTGGTAATGACGGCATCGTCGCCGTCAATCGCGGCCTGCATGCCGACGACGACCGCTTCCTGGCCGATATACAGGTGACAGAAGCCCCCGATCAGCCCCATCCCGTATAACTGGCCGGCCTTTTCCTCGAAACGCCGGATCAACAGCATCTCGCGGTAATAGTGCAGCAATTCGTCGCCAGTCGCCTTTGCAGGTTCAGAATTTTTCCGGGATTTCGTTCTCGACGCGTTTCTGGCCATAGCTGAGCGTTCTCCCAACCTCAAAGGTCACCGTTCACCATATTCGATGATATCTCGTAACCCGCCCTGAACGGTTTGGCAAGGGCGCTATAAATTATTGATTTCATTTAAAAAAACGTTAATTAACTGTATTTCGGTTAATCACGTTGATTCGAGGCACTTCCAGGCGAACGGCGCCCTATCGCGGCAGACTGTCATCCGCCCCTGGCAAAAGAACGATGAAATCGCCGGGCCTGACGTAGTCGAGCAACAGGCGCGCCCGTTCTTCCAGCATATCGAGGTCTAGACTGTCCAGCCGCAGCAGGCTCACCCGTTGTTCCAGCGCCAGTCGCGTTTCTCGGAGTTCCCGGTATGTCGTTTCGGCGCGCTCAAGTTCCAGCGACATGGAATAATACGCCAGCAGGCCGCGATCCCCCTGAACGGTCCCATAAGCGAAATACGCAAAGACCAGTGCACACAGGGCTGTCCCCGTGAGCTTCACAGCCTGCCGCTTGATCTGATCGAGCACCACCATCGGAGAAGAGAATCACATGGGCGATTCCGGCGTCAATGGGTAAATAATTCCGGTAGTTAAGGGGCAATTCCTGCCATACATGTTGCGGGACCGTCGATAAATCGCTCCATATATTGATGTCGGACGGACGTCGCCAGCGGCCCGATTACGGGGGGTTTCGGTTCATCGGGCGATTCAACGCACTGCCGCCGGCATCTTCCGGCATGCAGTTTTTGCCGGCATGGCGGCAAGGCGGTGTGCCGGAAGAACCGCAAGGGGGATTCGATTTCCAGACCGCTGACCAAGTTTTGCACGGCCCGCGAAAATGCACTAAATCAGGGAACCGAACAAACATGACGAGGACCGGACGATGGCGGATTACGAATATTTGAAAGTCGAGCGCGACGGCAAGCTGACGATTATCACCATCAACCGCCCGGAAGTGTACAATGCGCTTCATCCGCTGGCGCATTGGGAATTCGACACGGTCTTCAACGAATTCGCGGCGGACCCCGAGCAGTGGATCGCTATACTGACAGGCGCCGGCGACAAGGCCTTTTCCGCCGGCAATGACCTGAAATTCCAGGCGGAACACGGGTATGGCATGAAGCGGCCGGAATCCGGGTTTGCCGGCATCACCCACCGCTTCGATCTCGACAAGCCCGTTATCGCCGCCGTGAACGGATTCGCCATGGGCGGCGGGTTCGAAACAGCACTGGCCTGCGACCTGATCATCGCCGCCGAAAACGCCGTATTCGCACTGCCTGAACCCCGGGTCGGACTCGCGGCGCTGGGCGGCGGGTTGCATCGCCTGCCCCGCATGATCCCGCGCAAACTGGCCTTGGGCATGATCCTGACAGGGAAGCGGGTTTCCGCCGCGGAGGGCCAGAATCTCGGCTTCGTCAACGAGGTCGTGCCGCAGGGCGAGGCGCTGGACGGCGCGAAGCGCTGGGCCGCGCAGATCCTGGAATGTTCGCCGCTGTCGATCCGCGCCTCCAAGCAGGCGGTCTATCGCGGACTGGACGCGCCGAACCTGGAGGAAGCGATCCGCACGGTGTGGCCCGCTGTGCAGACGATGCGCGACAGCGAGGACTTCGTCGAAGGCCCCAGGGCCTTTTCCGAAAAGCGCCCGCCGAACTGGAAGGGCCGCTGACACCCCGCTACTGGCAGCGCTCAGGGTCGGTAACCGGACGGTAGATCGCCAGGAATGCGGATACTGCTGTTTCCGCGCGCCGATCCGGCCTCTCTTCATCCAGCGGCTGGTGCACACCCAGCAGCGCACGCAACTGGCAGCGCCCGCTTCCGCGGCAATCGTATCCATTTCCATTGTCGCTGCGGCGTAGCCAAGGTTCAGGAAGATCCCCATGCCCGCCGCCGCCGAACGACGGCTCGCCCTCGAAGGACCGGACCACACATGATCGCGCCTTGCCCGTTCCTCGGGATATGCTGCTACAGCGCCCTTCCCTTGCGGGCGATGAAATCCGGGAAGGCGTCCTCGGCTTTGGCGCCGCGCAGCACGTTCCTGGTGTAATTCACCTCGTGGTCATATTGCCGACGCAGATTTTCCCCATGACCCTGCAACAGCAATTCCTTCAGCCCCATCACGGCTTTGCGGTCGTTCCGCGCGATCGTACCGGCGATTTCCATCGTTTTTGCGCGCAGTTCCGCGCGCGGCACCAGATGGTTCAGCAGGCCGATCCGGTAGGCTTCCTCCGCCTGCACGACGCGGGCGGAAAACAGCAATTCCTTGGCCATCGGCCAACCCACCTGGTTCGGCAGGGTCCAGCTGCTGTTGATACGCCCGTAAGCCGCCGCCAGAAAACGGAATTTCGTGTCCTCGCAGCCGATGCGGAAATCCAGCGAAGACGACAATACCGCCGCCCCGCCATAGGCCAGCCCGTTCATCATGCCGATAATCGGCTTGGCGCAGGCGCTGATCTCGTAATTCCAGGGGCCACGCTTGGCGTTCATCGCGTCCAGTTCCGCCTGGGAATATTTCGCGTCGTCGGAACGCTGCTCATGAATATCGCCGCCGGCGGAAAACGCCTTCTCCCCGGATCCGGTGACGACAATGCAGCCAATATCGTCATCCACGCTCATCCGCGTCACAGCGTCATGCAATTCGCCGCAAAGCTTGCGGTTCATCGCATTCAGCACCTCCGGCCGGTTCATCGTGATGACCGCGACGCCATCCTCGATATCCAGCAGAATGTGTTCGTAGGCGGTCATGGTTTCTCCTCCCGTGTTATCGGCGCGTCAGCCGCGCAATACCGACCTTCCCGCATATTGCGCGGAATCGCCAAGCTGTTCCTCGATCCGGATCAACTGGTTGTATTTCGCCAGCCGGTCGGACCGCGATAGCGACCCGGTCTTGATCTGCCCCGCATTGGTCGCCACGGCAAGGTCGGCAATGGTCGTATCCTCCGTTTCGCCCGAACGGTGCGAGATGACCGAGGTATAGGCGGCGCGATGCGCCATTTCGACCGTTTCCAGGGTTTCCGACAGGGTGCCGATCTGGTTCACCTTGATCAGGATCGAATTGGCGACCCCTTCGGCGATGCCGCGACTGAGGAATTCCGGATTGGTCACGAACAGGTCGTCGCCGACAAGCTGCACCTTGCCGCCAAGTTCCTGCGTCAGCGCGGCCCAGCCGGCCCAGTCCCCTTCGTCCATCCCGTCCTCGATCGAGACGATGGGATAGCGGGCGACGATATCGGCCAGATACTTCACCATGCCGTCGGAATCGAGGGTGCTGCCCTCGCCCGCCAGCACGTATTTCCCGTTCCTGTAGAATTCGCTGGCGGCGCAATCGAGCGCCAGCATGACATCGTCGCCGGGCCTGTAGCCGGCGGTTTCGATCGCCTTGAGCACGAAGCCCAGCGCCTCGTCGGTCGAACCGATGGTCGGCGCGAAACCGCCTTCGTCCCCGACATTGGTGTTGTGCCCGGCATCCCGCAGCGCCTTGCGCAGCGCCTGGAACACTTCGGCGCCCATCCGAACCGCATGGGCGATGCTTTCGGCGCCGACCGGCATGATCATGAATTCCTGGATATCGACCGGATTATCCGCATGGGCGCCGCCATTGATGATGTTCATCATCGGCACCGGCAGCGTGCGGGCATAGGCTCCGCCGATATAGCGATAGAGCGGCAGGCCCGAATCCATCGCCGCCGCCCTGGCCACCGCCAGCGACACGCCCAGCATCGCATTCGCGCCCAGCCGCCCCTTGTTCGGCGTACCGTCCAGTTCGATCATCAGCGAATCGATATGGACCTGGTCATCCGCATCCATGCCGCTCAACAGGTCGAAAATCTCCCCATTGACGGCGGCGACCGCCTTCTGCACGCCCTTGCCGTCGAAACGCGCGTCGCCGTCGCGCAGTTCCAGCGCCTCATGGCTGCCCGTCGACGCGCCGGACGGCACCGCGGCGCGCCCGAAGGCCCCGCTGTCGAGCAGGACATCGACCTCCACCGTCGGATTACCCCGGCTGTCGAGTATTTCACGGGCCTGAATATCGCTGATATCGGTCATTTATCTTTTCCGGCTCAGTTGATTGCTATCGGGTTTGCCTTGGCCATCCGGTCAAACGCCATCAGCGTTTCCATCAAGGCCTCGAAATCGTCCAGTCGGACCATGTTCGGTCCGTCAGAGGGCGCCCGGTCCGGTTCCTCGTGCACTTCCATAAAGACCGCGGCGACGCCGATGGAGATCGCCGCGCGAGCCAGGACGGGCACAAACTCGCGCTGCCCGCCGGAAGTCGCGCCCTGCCCGCCCGGCTGTTGCACCGAATGGGTCGCATCGAAGATAACAGGAAACCCCGTCGCCGCCATGATCGGCAGGGAGCGCATGTCGCTGACCAGCGTATTGTAGCCAAAGCTGGCGCCGCGTTCGCACATCATGACGTTTTCATTGCCGGCGCTCGTGCATTTTTCGACGACATTCGCCATATCCCAGGGCGCCAGAAACTGGCCTTTCTTGATGTTGATCGCGCGTCCGGTTTCGGCCGCGGCAACCAGAAGGTCCGTCTGCCGGCACAGATAGGCCGGGATCTGCAGCACGTCCACCGCCTCCGCCACCGAGGCGCATTGATGCGGCTCATGGACATCGGTCACGACCGGGCACCCTATCGCATTCCGGATATCGGCGAAGATGCTCAGCGCCTTGTCGAGCCCGATGCCGCGCGCGCTCTTTGCCGAGGTCCGGTTCGCCTTGTCGAAGGAGGACTTGTAGATCAGCCCGAACCCGACGCGGTCGGCGATATCCTTCAGGGCCGCGGCCGTTTTCAGCGCGTGGTCGCGGCTTTCCATGGCGCAGGGACCGGCGAGAACCGTCAGGGGCAGGTCGTTGCCGATGGTCAGGGCGCCAACAGGCACGTGGCGTATCGTCATGGAATCTCCGATTTATACCAGGCGGGACTGATCGACCGCCGCCTTGATGAAACTGCGAAACAACGGGTGCGGATCGAACGGCTTCGATTTCAGTTCCGGATGGAACTGGACGCCGACAAACCACGGATGGTCCGGAATCTCCACAATTTCCGGCAGGACGCCATCCGGCGACATCCCGGAAAACTTCACGCCGCGCTGTTCCAGCCGGTCCTTGTAAGCGGTATTCACCTCATAGCGGTGGCGGTGACGTTCGCCGATTTCGCGCCGCCCGTCATATATTTCAGCAACCCGCGACCCTGGCGTCAGGACGCAAGGATAGGCGCCCAGCCGCATCGTCCCCCCCAGATTGCCGGAGGCGCTGCGCCGCTCGACCGTATTGCCGCGGCTCCACTCCGTGAGCAGCCCGACCACGGAATGTTCGCAGGGCCCGAATTCCGAGGAGCTGGCGTCCTCGATTCCCAGCAGGTTGCGGGCAGCCTCGATCACCGCCATCTGCATGCCGAAACAGATTCCGAAATAGGGCACATTGCGCTCGCGCGCAAAGCGCGCGGCCATGATCTTGCCTTCCGCACCGCGCGAGCCAAAACCGCCAGGCACCAGAATGCCGTTGCATTCCTCCAGGTAATAGGCGGCATCCTCGCTCTCGAATATCTCCGATTCGAGCCAGTTAAGCCGGACACGGACATTATTGGCGATCCCGCCATGGCCCAACGCTTCGCCAAGCGACTTATAGGCATCAAGCAGGTTGGTATATTTCCCGACCACCGCGATGGTCACCTCGCCTTCCGGTTCGCGGACCCGACGGACGACTTCCTGCCAGCGGCTCAGGTCAATGGTATCGGCGCCTTCCTCAAGCAGCCCGAAATGGTCCAGCACCTCGGTATCGAAGCCCTGTTCGTGATAGGCGATCGGCACCTGGTAGATCGTATCCACGTCCAGCGCCTGAATGACCCGCCGTTCCCCCACATTGCAAAACAGCCCGATCTTGCGCCGGGCATCCTCGGGGATTTCGCGGTCGCAGCGGCACAGCAGCATATCCGCCTGGATGCCGATATTCAGCAGTTCCTTCGCCGAATGCTGGGTAGGCTTGGTCTTCAGTTCGCCGGCGGAGGGAATGAAGGGCACAAGCGTCAGATGGATAAACAGCGTCCTGTTACGGCCCAACTCGTTACCCAACTGGCGAATCGCCTCCAGAAACGGCAGCCCTTCGATATCGCCGACCGTGCCGCCAATTTCGCAGAGCACGAAATCCTCGTCATCCAGATCGCTGACGACGAATTCCTTGATGGCGTCGGTCACATGGGGAATGACCTGGACCGTGCCGCCCAGGTAGTCGCCGCGCCGCTCCCGGGCGATGACATTCGAATAGATCCGGCCGGTGGTCACATTATCGCTGCGCCGCGCCGACACGCCGGTATAGCGCTCGTAATGGCCAAGATCGAGATCGGTTTCGGCCCCGTCGTCGGTGACATAGACTTCGCCGTGCTGATAGGGACTCATCGTACCCGGATCGACATTCAGGTACGGGTCCAGCTTGCGCAGCCGCACCCGATAACCGCGCGCCTGCAACAGCGCGCCCAGCGCCGCCGACGACAAGCCCTTACCCAGTGAGGAAACCACGCCGCCCGTAATAAAGATGAATCGCGTCATGGAGCGACAGTTTAATCCATTCCGTTACCGCGTCACAGAGATAAAGGCGGCAAAGTGAAATTCGGCCGCCGCCGGACAGCTTCCGGCGGCGCAAAGTCTTGTATTACGCCATTAGCGTGAAATCGGGACTTCGCCCTCTCTGGTTTCCGGCACCGCCGGCGCCGTGGTAGCCGGCGGTTGATCCAGTATCGATTCGGGCGCCGACTTGTGGCTGGCCAGGATTGCCAGCGACAGACTGGTCAACATGAACAGTCCCGCCAGCACGGCCGTCGCTCGCGTCAGCAGGTTCGCCGTCCCGCGAACGCTCATCATCCCGCCGCCACCGCCGCCGCCGATGCCCAGGCCACCACCTTCACTGCGTTGCAGCAGGACCGTAATAACCAGCGCGATCGCCAGCATGAGATGAATGACCAGAAGAATGGTTTCCATCGTTCAACCTTTCGCCCCTACAGGCGCTACTCCAATAAACCGCGTTACGCGTTCGCGGCTGTATTTAGTCGCTCAAGGCTTAAATGGCCAGTGCAAATCAGTCCCACCGTCAGGCGCAACTGGCCGCTATTGCCAAAAAATCATCCGGTTTGAGACTGGCGCCGCCGACCAGCGCCCCGTCGACATCGGCCAGGGCCATCAATGTTGTGGCGTTTTCGGGCTTCACGGAGCCGCCATATAACAGCCGCACCGCGCCGGCGAAGGCCGCGCCGTGCGTCGCCTGGAGATGCTGTCGCATGTGGCCGTGAATCGCCTGCACCTCATCCGGCGTCGGCGTCCGCCCCGTGCCGATCGCCCAGACCGGTTCATAGGCGATGACCGTGTTCGCCGCGTCGGCCTGCGCCGGCAGGGATCCGCTCAATTGGCCCGCGACGACCGCATCCGCCTGGCCCGCGTCGCGCTGCGCCTCTGTTTCACCGACGCAGACCACCGCCACCAGACCGGCGCGATGCGCCGCCTCGGCCTTGGCCCGGACAACCGCATCCGTTTCACCGTGATCCGTCCGGCGCTCGGAATGACCGACGATAACGTAGCGGCAGCCGCGATCCGCCAGCATTTCCGCGCTGATATCGCCGGTATGCGCGCCGTTGACCGCGTCGTGGCAGTCCTGTCCGCCCAGCGCAACGCCGGAATTCCCCAGGGCATCCGCCACATCGGCCAGATGCAGCGCCGGCGGACAGACCAGCAAGTCGCACGATATGCGGCCCGCGCCAGCGGCGATGCCACGGGCGAGCGCGGCGGTGTCCGCCTTCAGGCCGTTCATTTTCCAGTTGCCGGCGATCAGGGCCTTACGGTTTTGGTCCATAGTCAAAAATTTCCCTTTGTTGACATCCGGATTCGACATCTACCACGGCGCCCGCCGCCGGGCCATACGGGGCAAGAAACAATCGAATAGCGGTTGCGAGGCGGACAGGCGCCTTCTAATATGCCGCGCGACGCCGGATGGCGTGTATTTTCAAAGGTTTCAAGGGAAACGTGTATGCTCGAAGCCCTGCGGCAAGGCGTTCGATCCTGGTACTTCAAGGGACTTCTCGTCATTCTGATCTCCAGCTTTGCGATTTGGGGTATCGGCGACATATTCCGGGGCGGCCCGAGCGGTGGCGCGGTCATATCGGTCGGCGACCGGGAAATCGGCCCGTCGGAACTCTACAATTCGTTCCGCCTGCGGCTGAGCCAGATTTCCCGCCGGCTCGGCAACGACATTTCCATCGAACAGGCGCAGCAGTTAGGACTGGTCGAGCAGACCGTCGAGGCGCTGACGACCGAGGCGCTTTACGAAGTCGAAGCCGACGACCTGGGTATCGTCATCAGCGACGCGGCGCTGAGCCGCCAGATCAGGGAGCAGGCGGCGTTCCAGGACAGTCGGGGACAGTTCGACCGAGCCCGGTTCGAGCAGGTCATTACCGCGAACGGCATGACCGAATCCGGGTTTGTCACCCAATTGCGCAAGGAATTCATCCGCGACCAGGTCCTGCGCAGCCTCGCCGGCAGCCTGCCGGAGTCCCGGCAACTGTCGCAGACGCTGTTCAACTGGCGCCAGGAACGGCGCGTCGCGGAATATGTCGTTCTGAAGAAAGACACCATCGCCGAAATCGCCACGCCGGACGATACCGTCCTGCGCAGCTATTATACGGACAACCCCGCGCGGTTTACCGCGCCGACCTATCGCAATGTAACCTTTGTGCATCTGACGACGGCTGATGCGAAAGCCGACGTCACCATCCCGGACGACGAACTGCGGCAGGCCTATGAGAACCGGATCGACATCTACACGCAGCCGGACCGCCGGACCGTGCAGCAGATCATCCTGCCCGACGAGGCTGCGGCGAAGGATGCCCTGGCCAAGCTTGCCGAAGGCCGCGAATTCGTGGCGGTGGCCAAGGAAGTCGCGCAGCAGGATCCGGACACGACCAATCTGGGCGATGTCACCGCGAACGACCTTCCTGAAAGTATGAGTGAAGCCATTTTCGCCCTCGGCGAGGGGGAAACCAGCGCCCCGATCGAAGGCCCCTTCGGCTGGTACGTGATCCGCGTCACCGATGTCAAACCGGCATCCATCAGGCCCCTGCCGGAAGTCGCCGATGAACTGCGGCAGGAGTTGTCGGCTGACAAGGCGGTCGATGTCCTGTTCAGCCTGTCCAATGCGCTGGAGGATGCGCTCGGCAGCGGCGCCACCCTGGAGGAAGCCGCAGCGACCATCGGCGTGCCCTCCGTCACCGTCGACGCCATCGATGCCAATGGACGCGGTGTGGACGGCAACCCCGTCCCCGCAGCGCCGCAGGGTTCCGACCTGGCGACCCACGCATTCGAAACACCGATCGGCGAGGAAAGCCCGCTCATCGAAACCGGCGGCGGCGGATACCTGGTCGTACGCGTCAACAGCGAACAACCCTCGGCCGTGCGGCCGTTCGAGACAGTCCGTGACGAGGTCATCGCCGGCTGGAAGGCCGAGCAGCGCAATCTGGCGGCGGAAAAGCGGGCGGAAACCGTGACAGCCCGGCTGAACGAAGGCGCGACGCTGACCCAGATCGCAGAGGAATTCAACCTCGACGCGCCGGTCACCAGCGCGGCTTTCACCCGCGACGGGGCCGATGCGGGCGCCGATATTTCCCGCGCCCTGGCGTCGGACCTGTTCGCCCTCAAGCCCGGCGGCGCCGCCTTCGGAAACTCCCCGGATGGCCATACCGTCGCCGTGCTCCGGGAAATCAGGCCCGCCGACGCGGTGGCGGAAAAGGCGGCCTACGACGCCTTCAAGGAACGCATCGCCACCGACCTGGCCAGCGACATCATCGTGCAATACGCCAATGCGCTGCGGCAGCGCTACCCGGTCGAGATCGACCGGCGCGCCGTCGACAACCTGTTCCTGCAGAACTAGTGCCCGGCAGGCGAAACGGATCGTCCCGATGAAAACCGAACCCGATTTTTCGGCCTTCGCGGAAAAATACGAGTCCGGCGCGCCGCAGGTCATGTGGACCGAGTTCGTGGCCGACCTCGAAACCCCGGTATCCGCCATGCTGAAGCTGGCGGAAGGACGGCCGAACAGCTTCCTGCTGGAATCGGTCTCCGGCGGGTCGATCCGCGGCCGCTATTCCTTCATCGGGCTGAAGCCGGACCTGATCTGGCGCTGCACCGGCGAGACGGCCGAAATCAACCGCAATGCAAGGCGCGACCCCGACCGATTCACGCCCTTCCCCGGCCCGGTGCTGGACACGCTGCGCACCGTGATCGACGAATCCGCCATCGACCTGCCGGAAGGCCTGCCGCCGATGGCCGCCGGACTGTTCGGCTATATGAGCTACGACATGGTCCGGCTGATGGAAAAGCTGCCGGACAACAATCCGGACGTGATGGGCCTGCCGGACGGCATCTTCCTGCGGCCCACCATCATCGCCGTCTTCGACACCATCGCCGATGTCATGACCATCGTCACCCCGGTGCGCCCGCAGCCCGGCCTCGACGCCCGCGCCGCCTATGTCCAGGCCGAGGAACGCCTGTACGACGTGCTGGCGGACCTGGAGCGGCCGCACCCCCGTCGCGGCGGCGGCGCGCCGATCAAACATGCGGCGCCGGTGCCCGTCTCCAATATGGCCCGCGCGGATTACCACCGCATGGTCGAACGCGGCCGCGACTATATCCATGCGGGCGACGTGTTCCAGGTCGTGCTCAGCCAGCGCTTCGAGGTCCCGTTCACCCTGCCGCCCTTTACCCTGTACCGGTCGCTGCGGCGGCTGAACCCCTCGCCCTTCCTGTTCTTCCTCGACTTCGGCAATTTCTCCATCGTCGGCTCCAGCCCGGAAATTCTCGTCCGGCTGCGCGACGACACGGTCACCATCCGCCCCATCGCCGGCACCCGCAAGCGCGGCCGCAACGCGGCGGAGGACCGGGCGCTGGCCGAGGATCTGCTGAGCGATCCCAAGGAACTGGCCGAACACCTGATGCTGCTGGATCTCGGCCGCAACGATGTCGGCCGGGTCTCGAAGATCGGCACGGTCAAGGTAACCGAACAGTTCGCCATCGAGCACTATTCCCACGTCATGCACATCGCCAGCCATGTGGACGGCGAGATTTCGCCGGAATACGACGCGCTGAAGGCATTGGCCGCGGGCTTCCCGGCGGGGACGGTTTCCGGCGCGCCCAAGGTCCGCGCCATGGAGATCATCGACGAACTGGAGCCGGAACGGCGCGGCATCTATTCCGGCTGCATCGGCTATTTCGGCGCCGGCGGCGACATGGACACCTGCATCACCCTGCGCACCGCCATCGTCAAGGACGGCACGATGTATATCCAGGCCGGCGGCGGCATTGTCGCCGACAGCGACCCGGAAATGGAATGCCAGGAATGCGAGAACAAGGCCCGCGCCATGATCCGCGCCGCGGAGGAAGCCGTCCGCGCCGCGACCGAAGGCAACAGCTGACCCGCAAACCCGCCTCAATGATGGCGCCCGGCAAAAAAAACGCCATCCGATTGGCTTTCATGGCCATCGCCCGGCGCACCGCACCGTAATTTTTGCAGGCGATATACATCGATTAACATTCCTTAACATGCCGCGCTATGCATCCTCGCCGGATGCGGCCCGAACGATGGCGTCGCTCGCGCCGCCGCACCTGGTTTTTCCTCCTGTTACCGGTTCGAATTCGTTAGCGGCGATTGGCTTTCATGGCCATTGCCCCGGCGCTTCGCCGTAGCGCGCCGGAATTTATTGCGGGTGATATACATCGATTAACATTCCTTAACATGCCGCGCCGTGCATCCTCGCCGGATGCGGGCCCGAACGATGCGCAATGATTGGCAATTGTTAACATCGTGCGGCGCCGCACGTTCTGCCGCCCCACAGGAAAACAGGTCGGCGTAAAGCGTTCTGGCGATTTTCCGGCACATCACCGCGCAGTGCAAAAAAGGAATTAAAGCATATTACACGCTAAAAGTCAAGGAACCGGGCCGCGGCGCCACCCAAAGACCCCCGTGTTTATCGCCACAGCCTCTTGAACTGACAGCGACTATCAATAAGTTGAAAGACAAACTGCGGCAGCTTTTCTCGCCGCGAACACGCGGTTTTCGCGAACCGCCCGGATCGGCCTGCGACTACGGCGCCGCGCGTCGGCAGCGTAAAGTTTCAGGCCAGCCGGGTTCCGCCACGCGGTTGACGACGCGGAACCGTAGCGTGGCAACCGCGTTTGCGTGTTGCGGGCAGAGCGCGCGCCAGAAGCATAGAGGCCGGTTTGCATCCGGCGGACATGCCGGTAACCCCGACAGTGGAGGAGTAATGATGCAGGATCGGACATTTGAACAGGAAAAGGAAAAGTTCGTATATCAGAAGGTCGAATCCCTGAACCGTCTGGAACGGTCAATCGCCGAGCAACCGCTGCCGTCACCCGACACTGACGGATCGGTCGAACGGCTGGAACGGGCCTGGTCCGACGCGATGACCGCCGTCGAGCGGTTACGCAACGCAGATGAGACAAACCTGGCGAGCGCCGTGGAAAATGCCGATCAGGCCATGAGCATCGCCTACGAGCGACTTGAAGCCGCGACCCAGGCTGAAGAATCCGCCTGAACGCCCTGCGGGTTGCGGGCAAGGGCGCCAGCCCCCTTGGCCGTATTCGGGGCGGCTATCCTTCGCCCCGGCGGCTACGTACAATGGCGGTCAGCGGCACAAGCTGAAAGCCCGCCGCCTTTGCCTGGGGAATCCATTTGCGCAACGCATCGACGGTTACGTCATGCGGATGACCGATGGCGATGGCGCTACCGTTCCGACGGGCGATGCGCTCCGTTTCCTTCAGCCGGGCGATAACCGACTCGGCCGACTGGTCATGGTCCAGGAAGACATCGCGCGCCGCGTAGGCCATGCCGTATGCGCGAGCCAGCGGCGCGCCGACCGAACTGGTGCTGGTCAGCGAATCCAGAAACAACAGCCCGCGTACACGCAGGATCTGCAGCACGGTTTCCATGCCATCCGGCCATTCGGTGAAGCGGCTGCCCATATGGTTGTTGATACCGACATAGCCGTCGAACCGGCCCAGCGCCCAGTTCACGCGCTCGCGTATTTCCGCCTGGGACAGGCTGGTCAGCAAGGCCTTCGGCCCGGGATCGACGCCCCGGTCGGTGGGCTCCATGTTCACATGGACAATCAGTTCGTGACCGGCCTGCCGGCCCGATTTCGCCAGTATCCGCAGGTTGTAGCCGTAGGGAATAAAGGCCAGGGTCAGGGGCGCCGGCAAAGCAATGGCCCGTTTCGTGCGCGCCTGGTCGATACCCAGATCGTCGATCACGATGGCGATCATCGGCCGTCCCTCCGTCGCCGGCGACGCCACCGCATTGGCCAGCCATGTCGCGGTTCCGGGCGTATCGAGGCGGGTGACCGGCTCAGGCGGGTCGGCCGGCGCCACCGCGACGGGCGGTTCCACGGGCCTTTTTGCCGGCAGTTCGGGTTCGGCAGTCACCATATCCGGCGGCGCGGCGGCGGTATCCGGCGGCTGTAACGATTGCGGTTCCGGTTGCTGTTCGCGGGTGCCAGGGACGGGCTGTCGGGGCTCCGCCACCCGGACCGGCGGGCGATAGGCGCGAACCGGCACCTCCAGCGCCGGACGGACCCGGTCTATCGCGACATCCGCGCCCGGCGCATCATCCCGCGCGACCCACCCGCCCAGTACCGCACCGACCACGACACCGGCGGCGAACACCGCCGCGACGCCGTAGAACAGCCGCGCATGCCGCCGGAAACGCGTTCCCATCGGGGAATGATGCGCCGGCGGTCGGGAGCGGCTTTTCGGGTGTCGTTGCATGCCCGCCATCATCGGCGGAATGCCTGTACGAAATCAAACAATTCCGTACGCTACTCAGGAGTCACCCGCCGGCAAGGCTGTCCAGGATGGGACAATCGGGCCGGTCGTCCCCGTGGCAACGGTCGCTGAGGTCCTGCAGGGTCTGGCGCATCGACCGCAGTTCCGCGATCTTGCAGTCGATTTCGTCGATATGGGAGGTCACCAGCGCCTTGACCTCGGCGCTGGCCCGCGCCCGGTTGCCCCACAGGTCGAGCAGCATGGCCACGTCGCGGACGGAAAATCCCAGGCTGCGGGAGCGCTGGATGAAGCGCAAACGGGCGATATCGTCGCCGCCATAGGTGCGGTAGCCCGAACCGGTCCGTTGCGCCGGGGGTATCAGGTTGACGCTTTCGTAGTAGCGGATCGTCTTGGCGGGCACGCCGGACGCCTTTGCCGCCTCGCCGATATTCATGCTTTCGTCCTTTCCGCCGCGGTCGCGGCAACCGGTTTCCAGCGCGTCAGCAGCAGCGCGTTCGACACCACGCTGACGCTGCTGAACGCCATCGCCGCTCCGGCAAAGACCGGGCTCAGCAGGCCAACGGCCGCCAGCGGGATACCGATGGTGTTGTAGATGAAGGCCCAGAACAGGTTCTGGCGGATCTTCCGCGCGGTCGCCCGGCTGATCGCGATCGCATCGGCGACCAGGCGCGGGTCGCCCCGCATCAGGGTGACCGCCGCGACCTCCATCGCCACATCGCTGCCGCCGCCCATCGCGATGCCCACATCCGCCGCCGCCAGCGCGGGCGCGTCGTTCACCCCGTCACCGACCATGGCGACCACAAGCCCCTGCCCCTGCAGTTCCGCAATGAAAGCGGCCTTGTCTTCCGGCAGGACCTCGGCCTCGAACCGGTCGAGATGCAGTCCCGCCGCAATCGCCGCGACCGTGCGCCGGTTGTCGCCGCTCAGCATGACCGTTCTGATACCGCGTGACGACAGCACCGACACGGCTTCGGCGGCGCCCGGCCGCAGGGCATCCTGCACCGCGATGACGCCGTCGATCCCGGCGCCCTGCCGCGCAACCCACATGACGGTCTTGCCGGCGTTTTCCAGCGCCGCCACACGGGCTTCCAGTGCCGCGGTATCGACGCCTGCCTCCGCCATCAGCGCCCGGTTGCCGATCAGCAGCGTCTCCCCGCCCAGGGTCGCCCGAAGCCCCTTGCCGCCGATACGGCTGAACGAATCCAGTATCGGCAGCGACAGGCCGGCGTCTTTCGCCGCGCGCAGCACAGCCTGCGCCAGCGGATGCTCGCTGCCCTGCTGGGCGGCGGCGGCGCGTCGCAGCAACCCGTCTGCTTCGCCGTCGGCGGCGACGATATCGGTCACCGAGGGCGTACCCATGGTCAGGGTTCCGGTCTTGTCGAAGACCACCGCCGTGACCGAACCGGCGCGTTCCAGCGCGACCGCGTCCCTGATCAGGATTCCGGCCCGCGCGGCGGCGCCGGTGCCGGCCATGATCGCCGTCGGCGTGGCCAGCCCCAGCGCGCAGGGACAGGCGATCACCAGCACGGCGACGGCGGTAATGATGGCGATTTCGGCCCCGGCCCCGGCAAATCCCCAACCGATCCCCGTCGCCAGCGCCACGGCGACCACCGCCTGCACGAAGACATGCGCGACCCGGTCGACCAGCCGCTGCACCGGCGGCTTCGCCGCCTGCGCGCCCTCGACCATCGCGATGATCCGCTCCAGCAGCGAGTCCCGGCCGACGCGGGTGGCGCGCAGCCGCAGCACGCCATCGCCATTGACGCTGCCGCCGGTCACCGGGTCGCCGGGCCGCTTGTCGACCGGCATGCTTTCGCCGGTCAGCAGCGATTCATCCGCCGCGCTTTCGCCTTTCAGCACCGTGCCGTCGACCGGGATACGCTCGCCCGGCCGCACGATGACGATATCGCCCGCCACGACCTGCGCCGCCGGAATCGGCTTCGCTTCGCCGTTGCGTTCCACCAGCGCGGTGTCCGGCCGCAGCCGCATCAGTTCGCGGATCGCCCGCGAGGTGCCCTGCCGCGCCCGCTTTTCCAGCCACTGGCCGAACAGCACCAGGGTAATGATCGCCGCCGAGGCCTCGAAATAGAGATGGGCGCCTTCGCCGATGGTGAACAGGTTGTAGACGCTGAGGCCGAAGGCGGCGCTGGTGCCCAGGGCGACCAGCACGTCCATGGTGCCGACGCCGCTGCGCAGCGCTTTCGCCGCGCCGGTATAGAACCGCCAGCCGATGGGGAGTTGCACGATAGCGGCCAGGACAAGCTGGACCGTGCCCGGCAGCATCGCATGATATCCGAAAGGGGCGGCGACCATCGGCGCCACCAGCGGCAGGGTCAGCAGTGCGGCGGCAAGCACCGTCAGCCCGTCGCGCCGGTCGCGCGCGGCGACCGCGTCCACATCCTCGATATTCGAATCGGCGACGGCGTGGTAGCCCGCCTTCTCGACCGCCGCGAGAAGATCCGCCATCGCCGCGTTTCCGCCGACATCGGCCAGCCCCGTCGCCAGATTGACCGACACCCTGTTTACCCGGGGCACGCCCGCCAGCGCCTTTTCCACATTGCCGACGCAGCCGGCGCAGCTCATCCCCTCGACGCGGAACCGCACCGTTTCCGCATCCGTCGGCGCCAGCGCGTCGCGCATGCCCGTTTCGCCATCCATTCCATTGTTCCTTTCACCGCCGGAATCGCCGGCCGCCCTTCGAAACATATGGACCTTCCATAAACTGGAAGGTCAAGGCCTATAAATGCATTTGCAAATCCGCCTGCCAGTCCGGACAATCCGCGCAGGATTTACGTCACAGCAGTATCGGGGGAAACGGACATGCCGGATGAAGGCTTTCGCAAATGGCTCGGCGTCGAATATGAGGTCATGGAGGACGGGCACGCCGTCGTCGGCATGGATATCAAGGCGGAAATGCGCAATTTGCGCGGCGTGGTGCAGGGCGGCGTCATCGCCTCGCTGATCGACGTGGCGATGGCCACGGCGGCGGCCGGCGGCAATTACGACACGCGGCTGCGGCCGATGGCCACTTTGGAACTGAAGGTGAATTACCTGGCCCCCGCGACCGGCAAGCGGCTGACCGGGACCGCCGATGTGGTCCGCGCGGGATCGCGCTCCGCCGCCGTGCGCTGCGACGTGCATACGGATAGCGGCGACATCGTCGCCACCGGGCTCGGCACCTTCATGACACGGCGGGTCCACAAGACCGATCCCGATGGAATGGCGCCGCCGAAGGGGTAGACAACTCCAGGTTCCAATCAGACCTGATGTGCTATAGCCATCGGCGGCGCACGATGGCAACCTGACGACAGCAACCGGAACATCAGGGACACCGCCATGTCGATCACCGTCTACGAATCCTTCCGCGCCGTCTTCTACACCCCCTTCTACCTGCCCCATGCGCTGGGCGCCTATGAAGCCGAGGGCGTCGATGTGCGGCTCGGCACCAGCCCGGATCTCGATCAGGTCGCGACCCATCTGGGCGCCGGCCAGGCGGATGTTTACTGGGGCGGGCCGATGCGCATCCTGATGAACCGTGACCGCGATGCGAATCTGGATCTTGTCGGGTTCTGCGAAGCGGTGACCCGCGACCCGTTCTTCCTGGTCGGCAACCGCCCGAACCCGGATTTCACCATGAGGGGCCTGACCGGCGTCACTGTCGCCACGGTTTCGGAGGTACCGACGCCCTGGATGTGCCTGCAGGACGACCTGCGCCGCGCGGGCATCGACCCCGCCGGCATTTCCCGAATCGCCGACGGCACGATGGCGGAGAATGCGGCGGCGCTGCGGGCCGGCTCGATCGACGTGGCGCAGATATTCCAGCCCGCCGTCGAGGAACTCGTCAGCAGCGGCGCCGGGCATATCTGGTATGCGGCGGCGAACCGGGGCCCCTGCACCTATACGACGCTCTACACGGTGCGCCGGACGCTGGACGAGAAAGCCGACGAACTGCACCGCATGACCCGCGCCATGTATCGCGCGCAGAAATGGCTGCATGCCCATTCCGGCGCGGAGATCGGGGCGGCATTGGCCGGTTTCTTTCCCGATTGCCCGCCGGAAATTCTCAACGCCGCCATCGACCGTTACAAGTCGCTGGGAATCTGGGGCCGCAATCCGATTCTGCCGCGCGAGGGCTTCGAGCGGCTCAGCACGGCATTGCTGTCCGGCGGGCTGATCGCCGAGCCGATCCCCTACGATGCCTGCATCGACATGCGCTTCGCCGAAGCGGCGGTCGCCGAAGTCAGGTAACCGTCGGAAGAAGTGGCGATCCCGGCAGGACTCGAACCTGCAACCGTCGGATTAGAAATCCGATGCTCTATCCGGTTGAGCTACGGGATCCCGGATGATCCGTGCGTAACGCCTAGTGCGTCCAGGGCTGGGTCCGGTTCACGGAAAAATTGTCCGCATAGGCCTTCGGCCGGATGCGGCGTTCCTTCGGTTTCTGCACCGTATAGGTCCAGCCATTGCGTTCGGCATGGGCAATGGCCTCTTCCTTCGTATCGAAGTTCAGCCGCACCTGGCGGCGCGTGTCGGTCGACCTTGCCCAGCCCATCAGCGGATCCGGATCCGCGCGCGACGTGGGTTCGAACTCGATGACCCAGCCGCCGGTCTTGGCGCGGCCGGACTGCATGGCGTTCTTCGACGGCGCAAAAATACGAACTTCCATTGGCGTCACTTTCCTTCGCTTCGTTCCCCGAACGTCCACCCGCTTGCGGGTTCCCGGAAGGCTCCTTCCGGAACCGTGAAACATGGTCGGGGCGGCTGGATTCGAACCAACGACATCCTGCTCCCAAAGCAGGCACTCTACCAGGCTGAGCTACGCCCCGGGCGGCGAGAAACTAGGGTATTCCGGTGCCGCTGGCAACAAAACGATAATGCGCCTGCCTCGGGGTCCTGTCCGGTCGATTAACAGCACTTTCACTGTCGAACAGCGGCGGACCGTGCCTATACTCCCGCTGCCGTTAGATCAGATCTAGCACCTTCACAGGATTGAACAGAACCCGTTGTGGTTCTGTTCAATCCTGATGTGCTCTAACAAAGGGGGAAGCCAACATGCCGGATATCAAGAATGTATTGCTTATCGTCGTCGACCAGTGGCGCGGCGATACGATGGGTGTGCTTGGCCATCCCTGCATCCGGACGCCGAACCTGGACATGCTGTGCCGTGACGGCGTTACCTTCCGCAACAGTTATACCCAGGGTGTGCCCTGCGGACCGGCCAGGGCGTCGCTGCTGACCGGGCAATATGTCATGAACCACCGGCTGGTCCAGAACGGCGTGCCCCTGGATGCGCGGCATTACAATCTGGCGGACGCCCTGCGCGAAGCGGGCTACGACCCGGCGCTGGTCGGATATACCTCGACGGCCCCGGACCCGCGAACGACCTCGCCGAACGACCCGCGGTTTTCGGATCTCGGCCACATGATGCCGGGCTGGAGCGTGGTGGCGTCGCTGGAACCGCGCCGGCGGCCCTATTTCGACTGGCTGCGCCAGCGGGGCGTCGACGTACCGGCAAATCCCAACGACATCTGGCTGCCCGCCGAACCGGGCGATGCGGGCCCCGGCGCCACCATGGCGCCGTCGCGGGTCGACGCCGCGCATTCGGATACGACATGGACGACCGAACACGGACTGGCCTACCTGAAAGGGGCCGAGGGCAAGCCCTGGTTCCTGCATCTCGGCTACTGGCGACCGCACCCGCCCTTCATCGCGCCGCACCCCTACAACGCGCGCTACGATCCGGCCGAAGTGCCGCCGCCGGTCCGCGCCGCCAGCCCGGAGGCGGAAGCGGCGCAGCATCCGCTGCTGGACCATCAGCTCGGCAAGGTCGGGCAGGACAAGTTCTTCCGCGACGGCGCGGGACTGGGCTGCGACATGGACGACGCCGCCGTGCGCCGCATGCGCGCCGCCTATTACGGATTGATCGAGGAGGTCGACGAACATATTGGCCGCGTCATCGCCTGGCTGAAGGAAAGCGGCCAGTACGACAATACCCTGATCGTCTTCACGAGCGATCACGGCGAACAGCTGGGCGACCACTACCTGCTGGGCAAGCAGGGCTATTTCGATGAATCCTTCCACGTCCCCCTGGTCATCCGCGACCCGCGCGCGGCGGCGGACGGCGCACGCGGCGATATCGTCGAGGCCTTCACGGAATCCATCGATGTCATGCCGACGATCCTCGACTGGCTGGGCCGGGACAGGCCGCGAAGCTGCGAGGGCGCCTCGCTGCTACCGTTCCTGGCCGGGAAAACCCCCGCCGGCTGGCGCACGGAGGCGCATTACGAATACGATTTCCGGCCCAATTACGACGTGGCGGACAGCGCCCCGCCCTTCGGCCTGTCCGTCGACCAGTGCGGCATGTCGATCATCCGCGACGCGGACTACAAATACGTCCATTTCGATGCGCTGCCGCCGCTGTTCTTCGACCTGAAGGACGATCCGAACCAGTTCCGCAACCTTGCCGAAGACCCGGCCTATACCGGCCGCGTACTGGAATATGCCCAGAAGATGCTGTCCTGGCGGCTGCACCACGCGGAACGGACGCTGACAGGTTATTCATCCTCGCCGAAGGGTTTGTTGAAAACCGCCTGAGGGTGCTTTACGGCGCGCGCCGCAGCGTGAAGACGCTATCCGCCGGGTTGCGCGGGATGACGACCCGGATGAAATGCGTCGAATTGCGTTTCAGCCAGCGGTTGCTGTCATCCTCGCCATGGATGACCACATGCTGCCGCGCCCCCCACCTGATATCGTCGAAATACCGCACATTCGGTCCAGGCGGCTGCGCGGAAATGCTGAGGCAGAGCAGCCTTGCCGAGTCCTGGCCGCCGTAGAAATTGCGCATCAGGTCGTTCCTGTCGATGAAGAAGCAGCGCCGCGCCGGCAGGCTGGCGTTCACATGCACATGCTCCAGGACTTCCGAATGGAAATAAACCGCGTCCGACACGTCCTCGTCGTTTTCGGTGGCGAAGAACTCAAGGAAATAATCGTCAACCGGCCGGCCGCTGTCGTCAACGACGTCGACGACGATCTGGAAATACTGGTGGAAATGGTCCGGGTCGTCGTCGCGACCGAAGCGCGCCACACGCGCATCCGCATCGTCGGCGAGACTTGCCGTATCCTCATTCAGCGCCCTCCAGGTTTCCGCCAGCGCCTGGTATTCCGCATAGGTCTCGCAGTTGAGCGCGTTCAGGATCAGGCTGTCCAGCGTGTAGTGCGGCCGCGGCGCATTATACGGCACATCCGGGTCTTCCGGGTCGATGACCGAGGCATGGGTCCGGTCCGGCAGGATCGCGAAGGGAAAGGCATATCCGTCATTGTATTCATGCCGCGTCCGCCATTCCGAAACGCGGGGCCTGCGGGATTCATGGGAAAAATCGATGGTCCGGCCCCGTATGTTGAGGTTGGCGGCGGCCACCCGCACCGTGCCGTCGCCGCCGTTTTCATTGACGATCGCCCGTAACTTGCCGGGATAGGGATGCGTTCCGGTGATCACGAAAGGCCAGACCTTGTCGCTGCCATAGGGCGATGGCGACGGGCCGGCGCCTTCCGGCACGAACAGGTCGCGCCGCGCCAGGTCGTACTGATAGAGAGAGGCAAGCTCCAGCGCATGCAGCATGCTCTCGCCGGTTTCGAACCAGTTGCCCCAGCCTTTCGTCACCCGGCCGATGAAGCTGCGCCCCATCCTGGCCAGCACCGAACCGAAATTCGCCGGCGCCAGCATCAGCAGGCGCCGCGCCGGGCACTTTCCCGCGGCGTAATACGCCGAAACCCACTGGCGGGCGACAAGGCCGCCCGTGCTGTGTACGATCATGTCGAACGGCGCCGCCAGCCTGCCGTCTGCCAGATAATCGGTAATGACATCCTGCATCCGCCGGCCGACATCCTCCACCCGGACCTCGTCCTCCATCGAAAGGTAGTCGCCGAGCCAGATCGGCACGGCCTCAAATCCGTTCTGGTGCAGATATCGCGCGAGGGGTTCAAAGGACGAACTTGTGTCGCTCCAGCCATGTACGATGACGACCTGACGTGGCATTCCATGTCCCCCCGATAGCTGCCCCCTCATTCCGTACGCCAGGCACCGCCCGACATGACGAACACGGAATCCACCCTACCACCGTCACGAGAAAATTAAACCCGGAAGGACGAGCCGGAATCGGGATATCCGTTATCCGGCATCCCGCAGGGCGGCCTGCACCGTGGTTTCCAGCGCCTGCAGGAAGTCGGACCGGTCGCGTTTGGAAAACCCGCGGCCGCCGCCATGGATTTCGCCCCTGTCGCGCAGATCCGACATGAGGTTCCGCACGGCGAGCGCATTGCCGATATTGTCCGGCGTGAAGGGCTTGCCGTCATGATTCAGCACCCGCGCGCCGGCCTTCACGCAGCGGTCGGCCAGGGGGATATCGGCGGTAATGGCGATATCGCCCGGGCCCACATGTTCCGCGATCCAGTCATCGGCGACATCCAGCCCGTCCGCGACCACGACCTGCCGGACCAGCGGGCTGCGCGACGGCCGCATACCGCTGTTCGATACCAGATGAACGGTCAGCCCGTGCCGTTCGGCAACCCGGACCACCTCATCCTTGACCGGGCAGGCATCGCCATCGACATAAATCGCCATTCGCTCCCCGGTCCGCGGGTCAGCCCCGCGGTTCGGCCCCGACTTCGGTCAGCAGATGGGCTATAGCCTCATAGGGCTGCGCCCCAACCACGCCATGGCCGCCGGCCACGAAGGTCGGCACGCCGGTCACGCCATACCGGTGCGATTTCGCCCAGTCGGCGTCCACCGCATCCTTGAAGCTGCGGCTTTCCAGCACTTCGCGCGCCGCATCCACCGACAGGCCGACGGATTTGACGATATCGAGCAGCACATCGACATCCCCAATATTCCGTTTGTCGACAAAGTATCCGCGATACAGGGCATCGTGGAGCTTTTCGCCGCCGGGCTGGTTATCGGCCCATTTGCCGAGTTCCTGCGCCAGCCGGCTGTTATAGGTATGCGAACGCTCGCCATAGGGCAGGCCCTCGGCGTCCATCAATCCCTTCATCCGGTTATAGCTGGCCTTCAGGTCCATGCCCCGGCCGGCGAACAGGTCTTCCAGCGACTTTCCTTCGCCCGGCGTATCCGGGTGCAGCGGGAAATGCACCAGCCTGACCGCGATGTTGAAATTTTCCTTCAGCTTTTCAATACGAACCGTACTGAGATAGCACCAGGGTCAGACGTAGTCGGTAAAGACTTCCAGCGTAACGGGCTCTGCCATCGGGCGGCTCCTTTGTTGGGAAAATGGCCGTATCCGGCCTTTGCGCGACAATGCCACGGGACAGGCAACGCGACAACCCGCCGCCGTATAACAATCCCGTGCTATCGCTTGCCTGCGCGGCGCGCCGCGGCATAGTCTGCGGGCGGATTTCCGGAGTAATCTGCATGTCGTTCGGTCGTTTTCGCGAGCCGCTGGCGCTTTGGATCGGCCGGCGCTTCTTTTTCGGCTGGGCGATGCTCGGCGTCGCCGCGCTGGGCATCTTCGTCAGCGGCGCCGGGCAGTCGCATACCTTCAGCGTCTTCATCGGTCCCATCGGCCGGGACCTCGGCCTGTCGGAAACCGCCATTGCCTCGGCCTACGGGTTCGCGACGCTGGGCGCGGCCTTCTGCCTGCCGCTGATGGGACGGCAGGTCGACCGGCACGGCGCGCGCAAGGTGCTGCTGCTGGTGACGCTGGCGCTCGGCCTCGCCTGTTTCGCCTTCGGCGCGGCGGGCGGCATGGTCTGGCTGGCGCTCGGTTTCGCCGCGCTGCGTTTCCTCGGCCAGGGCTCGCTGATGATGATCTGCACCAACCTGGTCTCGCAGTGGTTCGCGCGCAACCGCGGCTTCGCCATCAGCCTGATGACCCTGGGGTTTTCGGTCTCGATGGCGGCTCATCCGGCGCTGTCGCAATGGCTGATAGACCTGGTCGGCTGGCGGCAGGCCTGGATATGGCTTGGGGTCACGACCTGGGTGCTGCTGCTGACGCCGGTGCTGTTCCTGGTGCTGGACAGGCCGTCCAATATCGGCCTGCTGCCCGATGGTGCGGTCGAACCCGCCGACAAGGCCACCGCTGTCACCCTGGCCGCGCGGGCGGCGCGGCAGGATGCGTCCCTCACCCTGCAACAGGCGCTGCGCGGTCCTGCCTTCTACATCGTCGCCGGTGGTTTATGCCTGCTGTCGATGATGGTGACGGCGCTGCATTTCTTCCAGGTGTCGATATTCGCGACTCACGACCTGGACGCGACGATTGCCTCGCGCGTCTTCGCCGTTTCCGCCATCACCATGGTCGCCACCATGCCGCTGATCGGGCGCATGCTGGACCGCTTTCCGACCCACTACATGTTCGCCGCCGGGCTGATCATCGTGGCCTGCGCCCTGACCGGCGCGACGCTGGTCGACGGGCTGCTGACGGCGATCCTCTACGCCGTCGTGTTCGGCCTTGGCAACGCCTTCACGATTACCCTGTACGGCTATATGTGGCCGCGCTATTTCGGGCTGAAACACCTGGGCAGCATCATGGGTGTGGGACAAATGATCGGCGTGATCGGCGCCTCCGTCGGTCCGCTGCCGCTGGGCGTCGCCAATGACTGGCTGGGCGGTTACGATCCGATGCTGCTGGGCATGGCGACGGTTCCCGCAGGATGGGCCGTGATAGCGCTTTTCCTGCGGCCTCCGAAAGCGGCATAACCCGTTATTGCCTGTCCGGGTAGGGCCGCGCCATGCCGGGGCGGACGGGAATCCGGAAGGCGTTCAGGGTCATCGACGCCATGACATACAGCCCGGCGACGCCGATCAGTTCCACCAGCTTCGCCTCGCCCAATACGTCCAGCGCCGCCTTGTAGGTCGCGTCGTCGACCTCGTGCTCGGTCGTCAGGCGATGGACGAAATTATAAACCGCTTCCTCGTCCTGCCTGGCAAAAACCGGCGTCTTGCGGTGGCGGATCGCCTCGACGATTTCGCTGTCGATGCCGACCTTCACCGCGACCGGCGCATGCGAGCCGAAGACGATTTCCGCCGACCAGATGCGCCCCACCGTGATCGCCGTCAGTTCGATCAGCCGCGGCTCCAGCAGCCCTTGGACGCGCAGATACTGTTCCAGCACGCCCAGCTTTTCCGCATAGGCCGGCGCGTGCTGCCAGGCGTGATACGGGCCGGTCAGCGGCGTGCCTTCCGGCAGGTCCCGGAAATTCGGCCGCGCGGCGATGGATTCGTAATAGGCCCGCTGTTCGGGCGACATATCCTTCGGGTGAAACGGCTCAAGTCTCGACATTGTCGGGTTCTCCCTGCATTTCCGTAGATCAGATCATGGTTGAATGGAACCTGTGAAGGTTCCATTCAAACCTGATGTGCTATAGCGGTATCGCCGCCGGCGGCGGATTCCTGCTGTTTCTTCCACATGGCCGCATAGGCGCCGCCCTTTTTCAGCAGCGCGTCATGACGGCCGCGCTCCACGATCCGGCCGGCTTCGAGCACGAGGATTTCATCCGCGTCGATGACGGTGGACAGGCGGTGCGCGATGACCAGCGTGGTGCGGTTGCTGGACACCTCGCGCAGGCTTTCCTGGATTTCCTTTTCGGTATGGGTGTCCAGCGCCGAGGTCGCCTCGTCGAACAGCAGCACCGCCGGGCTTTTCAGGATTGTGCGCGCGATGGCGACCCGCTGTTTCTCGCCCCCGGACAGTTTCAGTCCGCGCTCGCCGACGCCGGTCCTGTAGCCGTCCGGCAGCCCCTCGACGAAATCATGGATGCGCGCCAGCTTCGCCGCCGCCTCGACCTCTTCCCTGCTGGCGTCGGTGCGGCCATACAGGACGTTGTAATAGATCGAGTCGTTGAACAGCACCGTATCCTGGGGAACGATGCCGATGGCGGCGCGCAGACTGTCCTGCGTCACATCGCGGATATCCTGTCCGTCGATCTTCACGGACCCGCCGGCGACATCGTAGAAGCGGAACAGGATACGGCTGATCGTCGACTTCCCTGCCCCGCTTGGGCCGACGATAGCGACCGTCTTGCCCGGCGGCACGGTGAAGGACACGTCGCGCAGGATCGGCCGGCGTTCGTCGTAACGGAAATCCACATGGTCGAAGGTGACCTCGCCGCCGCTTACCTGCAGCGCAACCGCGCCAGGCTTGTCGGTGATTTCCGCCTCGATATCCAATACGCCAAACATGACTTCCATATCGGTCAGCGACTGGCGGATCTGCCGATAGACAAAGCCGAGGAAATTAAGAGGCTGATACAACTGGATCAGATAGGTGTTCACCAGCACGAAATCGCCCAGGGTCATGGTCCCGTCCACCACCCCCCGCCCGGCCATGAGCATCAGCAGCACAAGGCCGACAGCGATGAGCCCGCCCTGCCCCACATTCAGCGCCGACAGGCTGACCGTGCTGCGTACAGAGGCGTTTTCATAGCCCTGCATCGCCTTGTCGAAGCGGTTGGCCTCATGGGTCTCGTTGCCGAAATACTTCACCGTTTCGTAGTTCAGCAGGCTGTCGATCGCCTTGGTATTGGCTTCGGTGTCGCGATCGTTCATTTCCCGGCGGTACTTGATCCGCCATTCGGTGACGACAAGCGTGAAGACGATATAGGACACGATGGTCACGAAGGTGACCACCGCGAACCATATATCGAACATCTTCCACAGGATGCCGCAGACGATCAGGATTTCGAACAGGGTCGGCAGGATGTTGAACATCATGAAGGACAGCAGGAATTCGATGCCCTTCACGCCGCGTTCGATCACCCGGGACAGCCCGCCGGTCTGGCGTTCCAGATGGAAGCGCAGGCTGAGCGCGTGGAGATGTTCGAAGGTGCGCAGCGCCGCCCGGCGCACCGCCCGCTGGGCCACGCGGGCGAAGACCGCCTCGCGCAGTTCGGCGAAGGCGACGGAACCCAGCCGCGCCAGCCCGTAGGCCAGCAACAGGGCGACCGGGAGGACGATGACCGGGCTGGCGTCGCCGCTGAGGACGTCGACCGCGTCCTTGTAAAGGAGCGGCACATAGACATTGACGACCTTCGACAAAACCATGAAAACCAGCGCGACCAGCACCCGGGCGCGCATCGACCATTCGCCGGCTGGCCACAGATAGGGCAGCAGCGTCACCAGCGCCTTGTACTGCTGCCGGCGACCTTGGGTCTTGCTGGAACTGTAAATGCTGGTCTGACTCATGCTGATACGGCATCCGCGAGTCGGCAGGGCCAAGGGACCCCGCTATGCGACCCGCTAACGGTCAGACGTAATAGACCAGCAGATAGCCGCCTAGCAACACCATCACCCAGAGGGCCGAGCCGCTGATAGACCAGTTGCGCGCCATGATACCCCGGGGGCCCAGGTAGCGGAAAATCCGCTCAAGGAAAAACTGCAGCACCGCGTCCCGCCAGCGCGCCAGTTCCCGGCCCGCGTCACGCAGACTGGCCATGAACCGACGGACCAGGACGGGTAGCGCCCAGCGGTACACCCAGTCCGTATCGATGCTGATTTTCGCTTCGCCCCCGACATGTTTCAGCAACACAAAGAAGCCCACGCCGGTAAAGAGGAGGAGTTGCAGTTCCCAGAGAATATGCCCCGCGGTGTAGGCATGGTAATCCACCAGTGTCGGCATCAGGGCGTACAGCCAGTCCGGATAGACGCCGATGAACACGCACAGGAACGCGGCGATGCCCATTGCCACAAGCATGTTGGTCGGCGCTTCTGACGGCCGCAAGCCAGAATCCTTTCCCATGAACGTGAAATAGGGCAGCTTCAGGCCGGTGTGCAGGAACGTGCCCGCGGATGCGAGCGACAGCATCAGCCATATCGCCGCGCGACCGTCCACGGCCGCCGCCTCCACCACCATGGTCTTGCTGACAAAGCCGCTGAACAGCGGGAAGGCCGAAATCGAAAAGGCGCCGACCATGTAGAACAGGAAGGTCAGCGGCATATAGCGGTAGATGCCGCCCAGCTCCGTCAGCTTGCTGCGGCCGGTCATGTGAATGACCGCTCCGGCGCCCATGAACAGCAACCCCTTGTACAGGATATGCGTGAAGGCGTGCGACGCGGACCCGTTGAGGGCAATGGCGGTGCCCATGCCGACCCCGGCCACCATGTAGCCGACCTGACTGATGATATGATAGGCGAGCAGCCGGCGGATATCGTTGGCGAGCACGGCATAGACAACGCCGTAGATCGCCATCACCGCGCCGAACCAGACCAGCATCTCGGTGCCGGGATAGCCGCGGATCAGTGTGTAGACGGCTGTTTTTGTCGTCAGCGCGCTGAGGAAGATAGCGCCGGTGATCGTCGATTCCGGATAGGCATCGGTCAGCCAGGCATGCAGCGGAGGAACGGCCGCGTTGATCATGAACCCGACCAGGATGAGGTAGAAGGCGGGACCGACATTGCGGATCGCATCGAATTCGATTGAGCCGGTCTGGCGGTAGTAAAGTATGATCCCGGCGAGCAGGATCACGCCGCCTGCGGCGTGGACCATGACATATCGCCAGCCGGCGCTCCACGATACCGGGTCGCGGCGGCACCAGATCAGCAGGACCGACGCGAAAGCCATGACTTCCCAGAACACGTAGAGTGTGATCAGGTCGCCGGCAAACACCACGCCCAGCGCGGCGCCGGCATAGACGAACGCCGCGACATGCTGCAGCGCCTCGGTGACATGCAGCGCGTAGATTGCGCCTATCACGAGCATGATGCCAAACACATAGACAAAGACGAGGCTCAGGGAATCGACGCGTCCCATCGTGAGGTCCATGCCGAGGAACTGGAACGTTCCGAAAGCGCCCTTCGAAACCGACGCGATGAGCGCGAGCGTGACCGCGGGCAACAGCAACAGATAGGCCTGCCGCAATCGCCCGGCAAATACCGGGATCAGCAATGCGCCCGCGATCAGCACAAAGGACGGGTGCACCCAGTCGAGCATCGCCACATCAGTCATCGTAAAAATTTTCCCGACGGTAGAGCAGCGCATATCCGAGCGCCTTCGACACGACGATGATCAGGACGCAGGCGCCGAATCCGTAGAGCGCGCCGAAACCGCCGATGCCGTCCCAGGGGAACCGGCCGTAGCCGGTCGGGATCAGCACATCGAGCACGACGAGCAGCGCCAGCACGCCGTACATGACCCGCCGCAGCAGGCGGCTGTTCCGGACCAGTGTTTCGAGAAACCCGCCGATCGTCATCGCGTCCAACCTCCGGCATCGAAAATTCCCTGAAGCAGCCCCATCAGCGGCTCCACATAAAAGAACAGCGCGATGCTGCCAAGCGCGGTCAGGCACAGCGGCACCACGCAGAATAGCGGCGCCTCCTGGATTCCTCCCTTCGCCGCGCCGCCATCGCCGCCGTGCGCGTGGTCATTCCCGTGGTCGTGCGCCTCGTCCTCCGGCTTCGGCGGCAGCAGGAAGGCGCGCACCACCGGCGGAAGCAGATAGGCGACGTTGAGCAGGGTGCTGACCAGGAAGACGGTCACCACCAGCCACATGCCGGCGTCGAAGGCGCCGGAGACGAGGTGCCACTTGCTCCAGAACCCACCAAGCGGCGGCACTCCGATCACGCACAGGGCGCCGATCAGGTAGGCCAGCATCGTGAACGGCATCTTCCGGCCCAGCCCGTCCATCTGGCTCACATTCGTCTTGTGCGTCGCGACCATGATTGCGCCGGCACAGAAGAACAGCGTGATCTTGCCCAGCGCATGCATGGCGATGTGCATGGCCGCGCCCATGATCGCCCAGGGGGTCGCGATGGCGGCGCCCAGAACGATGTAGGAGAGCTGGCTTACTGTCGAATAAGCCAACCGCGCCTTCAGATTGTCCTTGGTCAGCGCCACGCAGGACGCGGCGATGACGGTGAACCCGGCAATATACAAAAGCCATTCGCCCGCCTCGCCCGACGCCAGCGTCGCCGGACCGAAGATATAAATGACCACCTTGAGGACCGTGAACACACCCGCCTTCACGACCGCCACGGCATGCAGCAGGGCGCTGACCGGGGTCGGCGCGACCATGGCCGTCGGCAGCCAGCGATGAAACGGCATCAGCGCCGCCTTGCCGATCCCGTACATGTAAAGCAGAAGAAGCACGCTGACGAGCGCACCCTCCACATGACCCGAGATGATCCCGCCGTCGCGGAAATCCAGCGTGCCGGTCGCGAACCAGGTCCAGACAATGGCGATGAGCTGTAGCCCGATCGACGTTCCCATCAGCAGGCCGAGATAGATCCGCGCGGACTGTTTCGCCTCCTCCGTTTCCGAGTGCGCGACCAGCGGGTAAGTGGAGATCGTCAGGACTTCATAGAAAAAGAACAGGGTCAGCATGTTCCCTGCGGTCGCCACCCCGAAGGCGCCGAAAATCGCCAGGGCAAAACAGGCGTAGAAGCGGGTCTGCTTCCGTTCGTGATGCGCACGCATGTAACCGATGGAATAGAACGAGTTGATGATCCAGAGGCCAGAGGAGACGCAGGCGAACATCATGCCGAGCGGTTCGATCTCAAAGCGGATTTCCAGCCCCGGCAATAACTGGATCAGGGTCACGCCAGGACGGCCGCCGGCGTTAACCTCCGGCACCAGCTGCACGACGACAGCGAACAGCGATACCGCCGTGGCCAACGTGACGAATTCCCGCAGGTTGGGCCAGTTACCCGTAAGCAGGATCAGCACCGACCCGGTCAGCGGAATGGCCAGCCCCAGAAGGATCAGGTATTCGGTACTCACAATCCCCCTCCCAGCAGGAACTCAGCCGCCCTGGTAGCGACGCCCACACTGACGCGCGTATCGATCCCGAAATAGACATTGGCGACGATCAGCATCCAGGTCGGTATCAGCATCGTCAGCGGCGCCTCGCCTTTCGGCGCTCCTTCCGGCGATGGCGAGAAATAGGCAACCTCCACGACGCGCCAGATATAGATGATCGCCAGCAGCGACGAGGCCAGAACAAAAATTACGATCCACCACGAGCCGGAGTCGACGGTCGCCAGCAGCAGATACCATTTGGATACGAAGCCCACGGTCATCGGCACGCCGATCAGGCTCAGCCCGCCGGCCACGAAGGACGCGGTCGTCCAGGGCATCCGGCTGCCGATGCCTGCCATGGCTTCCAGCCGCACCGATCCCATGCGATAGAAAACGCAGCCCAGCGCCATGAACAGGGCTGCCTTCATCAGGGCGTGGTTGAACAGATGCAGCAATCCGCCGGTCAACCCGGTGACCGTAGCGAAGCCGATACCCAGCAAAATATAACCGACCTGCGCGACGCTGGAATAGGCCAGCATGCGCTTGATGTCGTTCTGGAAAATCGCAATCAGCGAAGCCACGATCATCGCTGCGACGGCCAGGATCTGCAGCAGGGCCCCCAGCGACATCACGCCGAACGAGAAATCGGCGCCGAAAACCGTGAAATAAATGCGGATCAGAACATAGATCGCCACCTTGGTTGCCGTGGCGGCCAGAAACGCCGTCGCCACAGATGGCGCATAGGCATAGGCGTTGGGTAACCAGGCGTGCAGCGGAAACAGCGCCGCCTTCAGCGCCAGGCCAATGGCCATGAAGATGAAGCCCGCCTGGACCGTGCGGTTCCCGGTCAGGGGCGGCACCCGCTCCGCCAGGTCGGCAAGGTTGAGCGTACCGGTCATCTGGTACAGCATTCCGACGCCGATCAGAAAGAATGTCGCGCCGATTGTGCCGAAAACAAGGTAGTTGAACGCCGCGACCAGCGCCCGCCGGTTCGAACCCAGGCTGATCAGGATGTAGGAAGCCAGCGAAGAGATTTCGAAGAAGACGAAGATATTGAACGCGTCGCCGGTAATCGTGACGCCCAGCAGCCCCGCCAGGCACAGAAGATGCGCCGTATAATACAGGTATTCCCGCTCCGCCCGGATTTCGCGGTCCACGCTCGGCCTGGCGTAGGTCATGACCATTGCGCCAATCGCGCTGACGATCATCAGGACATAGGCATTGACCGGATCGACCCGGAGTTCGATGCCCCAGGGCGGCGCCCAGCCGCCAAGCTGGTAACTGATCGAACCGCCTTCGAGGACGGAATTCAGCAGCAGCACCGAAATCGCGAACGCGAGCCAGCTGATGACCAGGGTGAATCCATAGGCGAACCGGCCGTGCCCCAACAGGACGCAGACCGGCGCCGCCAGCAGCGGCAGGACAATCTGCAGCGCGGGAAGATGCGGCATCATCGGGCGGACTGTTCCTCTTTTTCGATATCGTCCTCCTCGATCGACCCATACGCTTCGTTGATCCGGACGATCAGCGCGAGGCCGAGCGCCAGCGTGGAGACGCCGACCACGATGGCGGTCAGGATCAGTACATGCGGCAGTGGATTGGCGTAGACGATGTTGTCGCCCGGGATAATGATCGGCGCGGTTCCGCCCGTCACCTTCCCCATGGTGATGTACATGATGAAAACCGACGCCTGGAAAACGGTGAGCCCGACCATCTTCTTGACCAGGTTGCCCTGCGCGATGACGATGTACAGGCCCGCCATCATCAGGAAGACGACGATCCAGTAGTTATAAAGGCCGGGCCATTCCATCGCCGCTCAGCCTTCCAACTCGTCGATCTTGTGGCCGCGTCCGGCGAAGGCGAAGAAGATCGCCACCATCACCGACGCAACCGTCACACCGACGCCCAGCTCCACCGCGAGGATGCCGTAATGCTGGCCATGCGTCGGATCGTGCGCCAGCGGGTCGTAATTCAGGAAATTGTGGCCGAGGAACAGCGATACATAGCCGGTGCCGACAAAGATGATGACTCCCAGCGCGGCCCCCATCCGTACCCAGCGATCCGGCAGGACCCGGCGCGCATTGTTCAGCCCGTAGACCAGCGCATAGAGGATGAAGGCGGCGGCGAAGATGACGCCGGCCTGGAAGCCCCCGCCCGGCCCGAAATCGCCGTGAAACTGGACGTAAAGGCCGAACACCAGGATGAAGGGAATCAACAGCTTGGATACGACACGAACGACGAGATGATGGGTCATGCGCTGTCTCCGGCTTTTTTGCGCCGCTTCGGCCCGACGCCGAACGCCAGCAGCGCCCACACGCCGACTCCCGCCGTGAAGACGACGATCACCTCGCCCATCGTGTCGTAGCCCCGGTAACTGGCGAGCACTACCGTAACGATATTCGGCACGGTGGTTTCCGCCATCCCCTCTTCCAGGTAGAGCGGCGCCACATGCTGATGGATCGGCGCATTCGGGTCGCCATAATGCGGCATATCGAGAGTCGCATAGACCAGTGCCGCGCCGGTCACGAGAACGACCAGCAGCGGAATCCACGGCTTGCGGGCGCCGACCTTTTCATGCTGGGTCGTGAGCGACAGGGCGCCCAGCATCAGCACCGTCGATATGCCCGCCCCGACGGCGGCCTCGGTAAAGGCAACGTCGACCGCATCGAGAACGACGAAAAGCAGCGCCGCCAGAAGGCTGTATATACCGCTCAGCATGACGACCGCGAACAGGTTGTGCAGCCGCACGATGAGAAACACCGTCAGCACCATGAAGGTCAGCACGACGATATCGACTATGGGTTCGATGATTCGCCTCCTTTTTCGGCGGTGGCGTCATCGACGGTCATGGGCTTCACGCCTTGCGACCACGCGGCGTTTGCAAGCGCGTAGGACGCCGTGGGGCCGGCGAAGAACAGGAACACCAGCATCAGCAGCAGCTTGACGGTGACCAGTGTCATGCCGCCCTGGATCATGAGCCCGGCAAGGAACAGCCCGGCGCCCAGCGTATCGACAAGGCTGACGGCATGCATGCGGGTATAGATGTCCGGCATCCGCACCATGCCCAGGGATCCGACCAGGATAAAGAACGAACCCGCGGCAAGCAGGGCGCCGCTCGCGATATCGGCCAGCATTTCCATCAGCCCTTGTCCTCTTCGCCAGGGGAAACGGCGCGGCCGCCCGGGCGCGCCATGTCGCCGTACCGGAAGAACTTCAGCACCGCGATCGTGCCGACGAAATTGATCAGCGCATACAGCAGCGCGATATCCATGAAATCCGGCCGGCCGGAGAGAAAACCCAGAACCGCGATCATCAGCATCGTCTTGGTGCCGAACGCGTTGACCGCCAGCACACGGTCGTAAACCGTAGGTCCCAGTAATGCGCGCAGCAGCGCCAACAGCATGGCGACCACCAGAGCGGCCGTAGCGGCGGCAAACATCATGCGCGTGGCTCCAGCGCGGTCACCCGGCGGTCCATGCCGCCATCCAGAACACCGCCCGCCGAGCCATCGGTCAGGGCATGCACCGTAAATTCATCGCCATCGATATCCATGGTAATGGTGCCGGGCGTCAGCGTGATCGAATTCGCGTAAATGACCTTGCCCAGTTCATTGTGCTGGGTCGCTTTCGCCCGGATGACCTGCGGCTGGATCGGCATCCGAGGCATCAGGATGGCCCTGGTCACATCCACGTTCGCAACGACGATTTCCTTGATCAGCCAGATGAGATAGGTCGGATAGCGATAGGTCAGGTGAATCGGCATCGACTCGTGGTCGACGACATCCATCCGCCGGGCAAGGAAAACGCAGATCACGCAGGAGACTACGCCGAAACCGATGTAAAGCGGCTCATAAACGCCGGACAGCAGCAGCCAAGTCGCAAGCAGCGTCAATCCCAGCGATAGTGCGTGAACCAAGAATTCCTCCCCCAGGGTCCCGTTCCTGCCCATACCGACCCAGTCATAGGAAACCGGCTCTCCCGCCGCAAGATGGCAGATAATTGCCAAATATGACCGAATATTTTTTGCAGTATGACAAAACAGCCAAGGCGGTCAAACCACAATTGGCGTTTTTTTCATGCCGATTTGCAAATAATCCGCGGATGGCCATATCTAGACCCATGTACTCCAGGCCCATGTTCCGCATGTTTCACGTCGCCTGCATCGCCCTCTCGCTGCTGGCGACCGGCAGCGCTGGCGCCGCCGTGCCGCCGGCATGGACGACGACCCTGTCGGCGGACCACCCGCTGGCCGGCCGTCTGTGGTCGCCCGATACGTCGGCATTCGTCCCCGTCGCGACCCTGATCAGGGCCCTGGCGGCGGCCGATCTGATCTTTCTCGGCGAAAAACACGACAATCCCGATCATCATCTGCTGCAGGCCTGGTTGCTGGACCAGTTAGCCGCCGCCGGGAAACGCCCCGGAATTGTCTTTGAAATGATCGACGAGGACCGGCAGGGAATTATTGACACCCATGTCGCCGAACACACGGAAAACGCCGCCGCGCTGGGCACGGCGCTGGAGTGGGGCGAATCCGGCTGGCCCGACTGGCTGGAATACGAGCCGCTCTTCCAGTCCGCCCTGCGCCACCGGCTGCCGGTCGTGGCGGGCAGTTTGCCGCGCGCCGATATCCGCAACGTCGGACGCAAGGGCGTGTCGGCGCTACCGGACGACCGCCGCCGTCGGCTCGGCCTCGACGCGGCCCTCCCGGAAAAAACGCAGGCCGTCCTGCTGGATATCGTCGCCAGGGGCCATTGCGGCCTGATGCCCCGCGAATCGCTGACGCCGATGGTCGCCGTGCAACGGGTCCGGGATGCCGTTCTGGCGGACAACATGATCCGTGCCTTCGAACGGCCGGAAACCGATTCCGCCGTGCTGATCGCCGGCGCCGGCCATGCGCGGCGCGACCTGGCGGCGCCCCGGACGGCCGCTTCGCTCGCCCCGCAAGCCGAAACCGTAACGCTCGCCTTCATCGAGGTGGACGACGCGGTGGACGCCCCCGCACAGTATGCGGAAAATTTCAGCGCCGCGGCGCTGCCCTTCGACTATGTCTGGTTCACGCCACGGGCGAATGACCGGGATTACTGCGCCGAATTGCGCGAACGGTTTTCCGGCCACGGCAAACCGAAACAGCCCTGAGCGTCAGAGAAAAACCTGGGCGTTACTTGACCGCCCGTGGCGACCATTTCTTCCATTCCCGGCCGTCCGGCCCCCGGACCACCGGCTCCGGTTTGGCGTCGCGCCGGGCGGCGAAATACCGGGCGATGCTGGGGAACGGGATTTCCTCTCCCTCGCCCTTCTCCAGGACATCCGTGTAGACCTGATGCGCCCGCACCATCTTGTTCAGGTGTTCCGTCGAATGATGACCGAACCGGCCCCAGAGCCGGTCGAGGAAATCGACGATTTCCGGGGCGGGCTGAATATCCGGCAGTTCCGGCCGCCCCAGTTCATAGGCGCGGAAAATATTCGGTTCCTGCGGCCCGATGGCCATCGCCAGGAAGGTCGCCGGCATCAGCTTGCGCCCGTGATAGGTCGCCGCATAATGGCCCTGGGCAAGCCACAGCATCCGCTGCAGCTTCTGCGCCTGAAGATAGCCGTTTTCGAAGCGCGCGCGTTCCACAAACCATTGCGCGACATCGAAGGTTGAATCGGTTGCGGGTTTCGCCATGGCTCGCTCTTTGTGTTACCGCCAATTGCCTTCAACTTTAATATACCATAGTAACGAAGAGAAATATTCGAAGCCAAACAGGAAGAAAAGCCAATGGAACTGTCAGGCGAGTATCTTATTCCGGCCCCGAAGCAGGCGGTCTGGGATGCATTGAATGATCCCGATGTCCTGAAGCAGTGCATTCCGGGCTGCGATTCGCTGGAGAAAACCTCCGACACCACCTTTGAGGCCGCCGTTACGGCAAAGGTCGGGCCGGTCAAGGCGAAGTTCCAGGGGGCGGTTACGCTCTCCGACATCGATGCGCCGAACGGCTATACGATCTCCGGCGAAGGCAAGGGCGGCGCCGCCGGATTCGCGAAAGGCGGCGCCAGGGTGACGCTGGAGGAAGCCGAGGGCGGAACCCTGCTGAAATACACCGTGGATGCAATGGTCGGCGGCAAGCTGGCGCAGATCGGCGCCCGCCTGATCGAGGCGACCTCGAAGAAGATGTCGGCCGAATTTTTCGGCAGATTCGCGGAAATCGTCGCTGCCGCGGAACCCGAAGCCGCCGCCGAAGCCGCGCCATCTGCCGAACCGCCGGTGGAACCGGCCCAGTCGCAACCTGAACCGAAGCCCGAGAAAGATCTCTATGGCGTCCGCTGGAAAGGGTACAGCCCGACGACCTGGATCAGCGGCATGCTTCTTCTGATCCTGATCCTGCTGGCCATTCACCGCTACGGATTCAGTGGCGGCTGATTCCGGCAACCCGCCCTTAATGCGCGTTATCCGTGCTGTATTTCTTGACCTGACCGGCGCGCGACATCACACTCACCGGGAGGGAGAGTCACGTCGCGGGACCGACGCATTGCGCCTGTCGTGCCTTCGATGACCAATCATTTACCTGGTTTAAAGTCAGGGAGGGAAAATAATGTCCATCTCCGTTTCAATGACGGTGAATGGCAAGCCTGTATCCGGTACCGTTGAAGGCCGGACCTTGCTCGTTCAGTTCATCCGCGAACATCTCGGCCTCACGGGGACGCATGTCGGCTGCGACACCAGCCAGTGCGGCGCCTGCGTCGTGCATGTCAACGGCACGTCGATGAAAAGCTGCACCCTGCTGGCCGTCCAGATGGAGGGCGCCGATGTGAAAACCATCGAGGGGCTGGCCAATGGCGACGAACTGCACCCGATGCAAGCGGCCTTCCGCGAGCATCACGGATTGCAGTGCGGCTTCTGCACGCCGGGCATGGTGATGAGCGCGGTCGACCTGGTGAAGGAAAACCCCGCGCCCACGGATCAGGAAATCCGCGAATGGCTGGAAGGCAATCTCTGCCGCTGCACCGGCTATCACAATATCGTCAAGGCGATCCGCGCCGGCGCGGAAGCGATGAGGGGATGAGCCATGAGCGATCACGGAATCGGCGCCTCGACACGCCGCAAGGAAGATTACCGCTTTCTGACCGGTAACGGCCATTATCTGGATGACATGGCTCTGCCGCGGCAGAGCCACGCCTGCTTCGTCCGCTCGCCCCATGCCCATGCCACCATAAACGGAATCGATATCGCCGCCGCCAGCGCGGCGCCGGGCGTGATCGGCGTTTTCACGGGCAAGGACCTGGAAGCCGACGGCGTGAACCCGCTGATCTGCGGCTGGGGCATTACCGACAAGAACGGCAATCCGCATATGGCCCCGGCGCATCCGGTGCTGGCGACGCAGACCGTGCGCTATGTCGGCGACCAGGTCGCCGTTGTCATCGCCGAGACGCCGGACCAGGCGCGGGACGCGGCGGAACTTGTCGCGGTCGATTATGCGGAACTGCCCGCCGTCGCCGCCCCGAAGGACGCAATGGATCCGGACAGCCCGCTGGTCCATGCGGATGTGCCGAAGAACCTGTGTTACGACTGGGAACTCGGCGACAAGGCGGCGACCGACGCCGCCTTCGGCAAAGCCGCCCATGTCACCAGGATCGACATCGTCAACAACCGGCTGGTGCCGAACGCCATCGAGCCCCGCTCGGCCATCGGCGAATACGACGCCGGGTCGGGAAACCTGACCCTCTATACGACCAGCCAGAACCCCCATGTGGCGCGGCTGGTGCTGTCCGCGTTCAACAATATCGCGCCGGAACACAAGCTGCGCGTGGTCGCGCCCGATGTGGGCGGCGGATTCGGCTCCAAGATCTTCATCTACGCCGAGGAAACCGTCTGCCTGTGGGCCGCGCGCAAGGTGCGCCGCCCGGTCAAATGGACCGCGACGCGGTCCGAGGCCTTCCTGACCGACGCGCATGGCCGCGACCATGTCACCCATGCGGAACTTGCGCTTGATGCCGACGGAAAATTCACTGGTCTGCGGGTCAATACGATCGCCAACATGGGCGCCTATCTGTCCACCTTCGCCACCTGCGTGCCGAGCTATCTCTACGCCACGCTGCTGGCGGGCCAGTACACGACCCCGGCCATCTATTGCGACGTGCAGGCGGTCTTCACCAACACCACGCCGGTCGATGCGCTGCGCGGCGCCGGCCGCCCGGAAGCGACCTTCGTGATCGAACGGCTGGTCGAAACGGCGGCCAAGGAAACCGGCCGGGAGCCCGCCGAACTGCGGCGGCGGAACATGGTGCCCGCCGACGCCTACCCGTATCAGACGCCGGTCATCATGCAGTATGACTGCGGCAATTACGGCGCGTCGCTGGACGAGGCCCTGAAGATTGCCGGACATGCCGATTTCGCTTCCCGCAAGGCGGAGGCGAAATCGCGCGGCAGGCTGCGCGGCATCGGCTTCTCCTCCTATATCGAAGCCTGCGGCATCGCGCCGTCAGCCGCGGTCGGTTCGCTGGGCGCCGGTGTCGGGCTCTGGGAAGCGGGACAAATTCGTTTCAATCCAACGGGTAACGTGACGATCTTCACCGGATCGCACAGCCACGGACAGGGGCATGAAACCACCTTTGCCCAGATCGTCTCCGACCGGCTGGGCGTGCCCTTCGACAATATCGAGGTCGTGCATGGCGACACCGACAAGGTGATGTTCGGCATGGGGACCTATGGCTCCCGGTCGGCGGCTGTCGGCGGTTCGGCGCTGGTCAAGGCGGCGGACAAGATCATAGAGAAAGGCCGCAAGATCGCGGCGCATATCCTCGAGGCCTCCGTCGACGATATCGAATTCGCCGACGGCAATTTCACGGTCGCGGGCACCGACAAGTCGATGGATATCGGCGCCGTCGCCTTCGCCGCCTATGTGCCGCACAACTATCCCGAAGGCTTGGAACCGGGCCTGAACGAAACGGCGGTCTACGATCCGTTGAACTTCTCCTTCCCCGCCGGCACGCATATCTGCGAGGTCGAGATCGATCCGGATACGGGACAGGTCGAGATCGTCAATTACACGGCGGTGGACGATTTCGGCACGGTCATCAATCCGATGATCGTCGCGGGACAGGTCCAGGGCGGCGTGGCGCATGGCGTCGGGCAGGCGCTGCATGAAGGCTGCGCCTATGACGCGAGCGGCCAGCTGATCACCGGGTCCTTCATGGATTACAGCATGCCCCGCGCCGACAACACGCCGTTCGTCGGGCTCGGCTACACCGCAACGCCCTCGCCGCTTAACCCGCTCGGCGTCAAGGGCTGCGGCGAGGCGGGCGCCATCGCGGCGCCGGCGGCAACCATCAATGCGGTTGTCGACGCGCTGTGGGACCTGGGTGTCCGCGACATGGCGATGCCCGCGACGGCATCGAAAATCTGGCAATCGATTCAAGCCGCCAAAGCGGCCGCGTAAGGAAGGAATCCAGCAATGTACGATTTCGAGTACCAGCGCCCGGCCTCGCTAGCCGACGCCGTGAGCGCCCTGAAGGCCGCCGAGGACGGCAAGCTGGTCGCCGGCGGCCATACGCTGATCCCGACCCTCAAACAGCGGCTGGCCAACCCGTCGGCCCTGATCGACCTGTCCGGCATCGGCGAATTGCGCGGCATCCGATCCGAAGGGGACATGATCGTCATCGGCGCGACGACAACCCATGCGGAGGTCATGGCGTCGGACGCGGTCAAGTCGGCCATCCCGGCGCTGGCGGAACTCGCCGGCATGATCGGCGACCCGCAGGTCCGCCATCGCGGCACCATCGCAGGCTCGATTGCCAATAATGACCCCGCCGCCGATTACCCCGGCGCGCTGCTGGGCCTTGGCGCGACAATCGTGACCGACTCCCGCGAGATCGCCGCCGACGATTTCTTTCTGGGCCTGTTCGAAACGGCGCTGGAGGAAACCGAGATCATCACGGCGGTGAAATTCCCGGTGCCGGAAAAGGCGAACTACCAGAAGTTTCCCCAGCCCGCGAGCCGCTTTTCGCTGGTCGGCGCCTTCGTCGCCAAAACGGCGGGCGGCGTGCGCGTCGCGATCACCGGGGCGGGCCAGAATGGCGTATTCCGGGTGACGGAGATGGAATCGGCGCTGGACGGCAATTTTTCGCCGGACGCCATCAAGGGGATCGCCGTTTCGGACGCGGACCTGAACTCGGATATTCACGCCAGCGCCGAATACCGCGCCCACCTGATCGGCGTCATGGCCGGCCGCGCGGTCGCCGCCTGCGGGTAACGCGCCCCCCCAGCGCGGGGCGATCAGCACGCCGGCAGGGTCGCGATGTCGATCCGGCCGGGCGCTTCGCCCGCCCGGTAGCGGCGCCACATTTCCGCGTAGCCGCGCTCCAGGTCGCGAGCAAAGCGGCGCGTATCGAATAGCGGCGCATCCGCTCGTCGCCTTTCCACCTCGCGCCTGAACGCCGCCAGCCGCGCCGGATTGCCCGCCAGGGCGACCCCCCGTGACCGGTAATCCGCCAGCGTATCGACGATCAGTTCCGGCATGCCGCATGCGGACAGGATGCTGGCGGAGACCCGCGAGGCGAAATGCGTTCCCCGCAATGTCAGCACCGGCACCCCGGCCCAGAGCGCGTCGCTGGTCGTCGTGTGGCCGTTATAGATCCGTGTATCCAGCACCAGGTCGGCCAGCCCCATCCGTTTCAGGTGCATCGGCTTTGCCATCATGTCGGCAAAGACCAGCCGGGCCGGGTCGATTCCGGCCGCCGACGCCGTACGCCGCAGGTTTTCCGCCGCGCGCGGGTTGTTGACCAGCAGCCACAGCACCGCATCCGGCACCGCCCGCAGGATTTCCATCCAGACCGCGAACATCACCGGTTCCAGCTTATAGGTATTGTTAAAGGACGCCAGAACGACCGCCCCGTCCGGCAGGCCCGCCTCGGCGCGCGATATCGGGCTGGCGGCGATATCCTGCCCGTCGTTGTTGACCTGGTAACAATGCGGCATCGCCGCGAAGGCTTCGCTGTAGAATGCGGCATCGCCGGGCGGCGTGACGATATCATCCGTCACGATATAGTCGAAAAAACCGGCGCCGCTGGTGCCAGGGAAGCCTAGCCACGTCGCCTGCACCGGGCTGGGCCGCAAGGCGCAGATATCGAGCCGGTTATGGCGCGTATAGCCTTTCAGGTCGATCAGGATATCGATGCCGTCCCCGTAAATCCGCCGCGCCGCGTCGCGCGCATCCACGCCGGCCAGATCGGTAAAGGTATCGCAGTCACCGGCAATGCGGCGGCCATAAGCCCCGCCATCGCCCCCGCCGCAGGAATAGGCATGGATCGAAAACCGGGCGCGGTCATGCGCGGCAAACAGGCCGAGCATCAGATGCGCCGTGGCGTGATCATGGAAATCGCTGGACAGGTAGCCGATCCGCGGCGGCAAACGGTCATGCGGCGCATGCGCGAAGGCCATCCCCGTTCTGGCGGCGGCAGTTTCGACACCGGCGCTCCATGCTTTGGCGACGGCGAGGTTCCGCGCGGGGTCGGCGCGGCGGGTCACATGCATGAACGGGTCCTCGACACTGGACCTGCCTGCGGCAATTGCCGCTTCGGTAAACGCATCCACCTGTTTCTCCAGGGAACTGAAGCCGTCCCAGTCACAGGTCATTTGTTTTGCCGCAAACAGCCCGACCGATGCGGGATTATCGTTCGGCTGCAATGCCAGCGACGCCTCGAAGGACGCGATACTGTCGCCCAGCAGCCCCTGTTTCAACTGGCAGGCACCGAGCCGATTGCGGGCGGCGACGCTGTCCGGGGCGCGCGCCACCGCATGGCTGTAGGCGTCGAGCGCCCCCGACAAGTCAAGCAGCGCTTCCAGCGCCTGCCCGAGCGCCTGCCAGTCGGCGCCCCGCGCGGCATCGTCGGCAAGGACGCGCCGGCATGCGGCGGCGGCATCCGACATCCGGCCGGATGCGGCGTATTGCCGGCCGAGCTGGCGCAGCGAGTCGCGATCCGCCGGGTTGAGGTCAATTGCCCGCTCCAGCGCGGCAATTGCCTTCGCATTGTCGCCAGATTCCGCCAGAAACGCCCCCAGCGTTGCCTGAAAGGAGGCGTTTTCCGGCGCCAGCGCCACAGCCTCCGTCACCAGCGAAATGGCGCGGGGAGCGTTCCCCTGCCGCGCGGCGATCAATCCGCGCAGGAACAGCACCGCCGGCGCTTCCGGCAGTGTCGCCAGCAATTCCCGGCAGATCGCGTCGGCCTCGCCCAGCCGGCCGACATCGACCATATCCACCGCCTGCTGAAATCGCGCATCCGCATCCGCGGCCGCCATGCCGTCACCCGTCACCCGTCAAAGATTACGGCGTCATTAGAACAGATTCGCCGCCTCGATACAGAGGCCCTATTCTCCGACAGATGAATGAAGATTCGCCACCGTCGCCAAAAGGCCGCTTGCGCCGGCGGGCGCTGATCACGATAGCCTGCCTGGTGGCGGGGCTGATTCTGGCCGGATTGGCCGGATGGTACTACCGTCTCGCGCTGGCCGAGCGCATAATTCTGGCGGCCCTTGCAACACAGGGTGTCGCGCCCGCCGGTCTGACCGTCGACAGGCTGTCGTTGCATTCCGCGAGCCTATCCGCGATTTCCCTTGGCCCCGATCAGGCGCAGAAGATCGAACGCATCGATGTCACCTATTCGCTGGACGCCCTGCGCCGCGGCGAAGTCACCGGCATTCATATCGAGGCGCCCCGGCTCATGGGGCGCCTCGTGGAAGGCCGGCTCGAACTGCCGGGCCTCGGTGCACTGTTCGAGGGGGAATCGTCCGGCGACGCCATGCCGCTGCGCATCGCAAGGCTGACCGCGGACGATTTTCATGTCGCTCTGGCAACGCCCTATGGCGATGTCGCCCTGACAGGCGAGGCAACTGCCACGACGTCGATAGAGGGGCTCGTCGAAATAGCGGCAACATGGTCAGCCGATGCCGCCGACAACCTGAATAACATCGACGCGAAGGGCAACGCGAGCGCGACGCTGCTGCCGACAGGGGAAGTGATCGGCAGGGTGTTCCTGGAAGACGGCAATGCGCGGCTTGCCGAAGACGGCGTCGAGGGTCTGCACGGCGGCGCGCAGATCCTGGGACATGGCGGCAATTACAGCATCGATGCGACGATAACCGGCGACCGCATTCGCCTGCGCGGCAACACGGTCGAGAATGCGATGCTGACGGCAGGGCTGACCATCGGCGAACCGGGAATCCGGGTCGATGCACGGCTTGACTCCACGGAAGGCCACGCGGCCCTGACCGGCACGGTTCAGCCCGCCCCGAATGGCGGCTTTGCATATGACGGCAGCCTGTCCGCCGGGCTGGATCTGCCGAATATCGTCGCGCGGCTGACCGGGGCACTGCATGCCGTCGCGCCGGCGGACGGTAAAATCGCGGGACGGATGGAGATCACCGATGCCGCGCTGACGTTACGCGAAATCGGATTCGAAGCCACGGGCGTTTCCGGTATGGCGCGCTTCACGCAACCGGCCGCAGGCTTGCCCGATCTCACTGCCGAGATCGATTTCCAGCGCTTCAGGTATGCCGGATTTGACGCCGACTGGGCCGCGCTGACTTTCGAACACAACGCCGAAGGCGCCGTGTTGAATGCCGATCTTTCGGCCACCAAAGGGAACAACGTCAGTGTCCGCGTACGGCAAAACGCGGGCCAGCCGCTGACTTTTGATGCAACTGGCCTTGTCGCGCCCGGCCCTGTTCTGGACGCGCGGGCGGTTGGCATACGGACCGCCGGCGAAGTTGGTTTCGACATATCGGGAACGCTCGCTGACCCGTGGGGCGCCCCGGAAACGCTGCTGGACCGCCTGACGGTCGAAGGCGACCTGACGCCCGACCTGAAGCACTTGCACGTTCCCGGCGTGCTGCGTGACGGATCGCTGAAAGGATCGGTCCAGGTAACCGCCGGGCCGGGCGATTGGGTATTTTCCAGCCCGTCGTTCACGCTGTCCAACGCACGTCTCGCCCCGGAACTGCTGCAGGCACTGCCCGAGACATTGCACCAGCACACGCAAACGCCCCTCACCGTTGAATTGCGCGCCGCCGACAAACCGCACGCCGTACTGCGCATTACACCGCGCGAGGGCGGTTATGCCGCCGCCTTTTCCGGCACGGCCCGTGCCGCATCCCGCAGCGTGGCGCTGACCGTCACCGGGCAGGCCGACGCCACGCTGCCGTTTTCCGTCGCCGGAGGAAGCGGACAATTTCACCTGACGGGCACGCACACGCAATCCGTCGGCGATGGCGTCGATCCGGTCACTATCCGCCCGGACGTCAACGGCACGTTCACCCTGACGGACAACGTCCTGGCGGCCCGAACGGGCGCCGCGAGCCAGTTGAAAATCGACAGTGTGGGTGTCCCGGACCAGTTCCGCACGACAGCGCCGCTGCTGATGACAATCGAACAGCCCTTCAGCCTCCGCGCCGATTTCGGCAAACAGCCAACTGACCTGTCCTATGGCGGCGGCGTCACCTTGCGGAACAGCCGCTTCGCGATCACCGCCGGGCGGGAACCGACGAATCTGATCCTTTCGGACATCCCCGCCCGGATCAACGGCGGAACGAACCGCCTCGCCGTGGCCGTCGGACCGGCGCAAGCCGAACTGCCCGGTCATGCGATCCATGCGGAAGGTGTCGCCATAAAACTGGCCGCGGCGGATGGCGTCACGGTCGATATCGACATTGGCGACATACGTCAGAAATCCCCGGCCCCCGTCATCATTCCAATGCAGTTGCAGGCGTCGGTGAAGTCGACAAACGGCCTGGCGCGTTTTTCGGCGCATTTGCATGACAAATCGGAAACAATTTCCATTCGTGCAACGGGTGAACACGATCTGGCGCATGCCAAAGGCTCCGCGACTGTGAAAAGCACCCGGATTACCTTCCTGCCGACGGTCCTGCAGCCGGCCGACCTGTTCCCGGTCATCGGCAATCAGCTTCAGGACACCGATGGCTATTTCGAAGGCAAGGCGTCATTGCAGTGGCAGGACGGCGTGATCGAATCCAGCGCCGAAATCCTCGTGGACATCACGGCGCTGGAAACAGATGAGGTGCGCCTGGAAAACGCGGCAACGGTCATTACCTTTGACAGCCTGTTTCCGCCTTCCACACCGCCGGGGCAGGAAATCCACGTCGGGATACTCGATATCGGCATCCCCCTGACGGGCGGGCGGATCGAATTCCAGGTGGCCCGCGAAGGGTATATCACTGCCGCCCTGCGCGAACTGGACCTGTTCGGCGGCCGGATCGAAACCGACCTGTTCACGGTTCCGGCGAAACTCGACGGTTTCACCATTCCCCTGGAGGTCAACGGCGTGCGGCTGGACTCATTGCTTGCGGCGACGAAAGTCGGCGATCTTACGGCAACCGGGACGTTGAATGGCCAGATACCGGTCGTGTTCGAGGATGGGCGCGTCTTCGTGCGCAACGGCGTCCTCGAATCGGCGGCGGGCGGCGGCCTCATACAATACCGGCCGGAAGGTGTGGGACCCGCCCTTTCCGACGCCAACGAAGGGACGGCCCTTTTTCTCGATATCGTCCGCAACTTTCAATACGACAGCGTCCGCGTCACAATCGACGAACAGGCATCCGGCGACATTCCCTTCGAATTCAAGATCAAGGGCAAAAACCCCGCCGTATACAAGGGCATCCCGGTCGAGTTGAACCTGTCAATGAGCGGGCCGTTGCGCGCCATTCTGCAACAGGGCCTGAAAACCTACACCCTGCCGAACCGCCTGCTGGAACGAATGGAGGGCTTTACCAACCAGTGATCGGGCCGCACACTGGTATTTCAAGGCAGGAACCGTCATATTCAGGAGATGAAAATATCGAACCGCTTCAAGATATCCCTGTTTTCCGTTGCGCTTGCCGCATTGGGCGCCTGCACACCCGAAGTCCAGATCCGAGCACCCGACAAGCCGATCGTGATTAATCTGAACGTCAAGATCGAACAGGAAATCCGGATCAAGGTCGAAAAGGACATCGACAACCTGCTGGAAACAAACAAGGACCTGTTTTAGCCATGACGAACAGGAAAAACACCGTTCTGCTGCCCCTCCTCGCCTTTCTGGCCATCGTCTCGGTAATTCTCACCGGCCCGGCGGCGGCCGATAGCCTGGACGATGCCAAGCGCAACGGTCTGGTCGGCGAGACTCTGCGCGGCTATATCGCGCCGGTGAAAGCACCTTCTGCCGAGACCACCCGGCTGGTGAATGACATCAACCAGCGCCGCAGGGCGGCTTACGAGGATATCGCGAAGAAGAACGGTATCCCCATCCAGCAGGTCGAGGTGCTCACCGGACAGCGCATCATCGAACGCGCGCCTGCCGGAACCTTTTACCAGGATAGCAGCGGGAATTGGACCCGGAAGTAGCGACCGGCCGTTTCCCGTATAAACAGGTCATCGAAGGCTAAGGTCCATGGAGCTTCCCGATTCCGTAGAGCAAACCCACGCGCTATTGGCGAAAGGCGCCTATGTCGCGGACCGCAGCCTGGCCACGGCGCTGTACCTCTCGCTCAGCCTTGGCCGCCCCCTGTTTCTGGAAGGCGAAGCCGGCGTCGGCAAGACGGAAATTGCCAAGGTTCTGTCGCAGACGCTGGGCCGCAGGCTGGTCCGCCTGCAATGCTATGAGGGGCTGGACGCGGCGACGGCGGTCTACGAATGGAATTACGCGCTCCAGATGGTCGAAATCCGCCTGGCCGAAGCCATCGGGGACATGGACCGGACAACCCTGGAGGGCGATATCTTTTCGCGCCGCTTCCTGATCGAACGCCCCCTCCTCCAGGCGCTGGAGCCTTCCGTCGACGGACCGCCGGTCCTGCTGATCGACGAGTTGGACCGGACCGACGAACCCTTCGAGGCCTATCTGCTGGAACTGCTGTCGGACTTCCAGATCACGATCCCCGAAATCGGTACGATCCGCGCGGGAAAACCGCCGCTGGTCATCATCACATCGAACCGGACGCGGGAAATCCATGACGCGCTGAAGCGACGCTGTTTCTATTACTGGGTCGATTATCCGAACGCCGCGCGCGAACTGGAAATCCTCGCCGTGAAAGCGCCCGGCGTTCCCGAGGCACTGTCCAGACAGATCGTCGGTTTCGTGCAACGCCTGCGCGACATCGACCTGTTCAAGGCGCCCGGCGTGGCGGAAACCATCGACTGGGCCGAGGCGCTGGTACAGCTAGACCGGATGACCCTAGACCCGGAAAGCATCAACGACACCCTCGGCACGCTGCTGAAATACCAGGACGACATCGCCAGAATAAAAGGCAGCGAAGCGAGCCGTATCCTGCAGGAGGTCAACGCCGAACTGGCGAGTGTAGCCGAATGAGCGCGCTGCCGGCGGATGGCGGCCGCATCGCGGGCAATATCATGCATTTCGCCCGGGCGCTGCGGGCCGCGGGGCTGCCGATCGGCCCCGGCAAGGTGCTGGACGCGATCCAGGCCGTCCAGGCGGTCGGGCTGGACAGCCGGCAGGATTTCTACTGGACACTGCATGCGGTTTTCGTGAATCGGCGCGACCAGCGCGAACTGTTCGATCAGGCCTTCCATATCTTCTGGCGCAATCCGAAAATCCTGGAACGCATGATGTCGCTGGCGCTGCCCGGTTTCCCGACCCCGCCGGATGAAGACGCCGGGATCATGTCGCCGCGCCTCGCCGCCGCGCTGGCGGCGCAGCAGGACGGGGAACCAAAGGAACGCGAAAAGGAAATCGAATTCGACGCGGCGATGACGTCGAGCCAGTCGGAACAACTCGGCGAAAAGGATTTCGAGAAGATGACGGCGGAGGAAGTGGACGCCGCCCGCCGCGCCATCCGGACCATGCGGCTGCCGATCATGGAAATTCCGACCCGGCGATTCCGACCCGATCCGGCGGGGTTGCGCGCCGATATGCGGGCGACGCTGCGTGCCTCCCTGCAGCATGGCGGCAACATCATCGCGTTGCGCCACCGCACAAGGCGCCGACGCCGCCCGCCGCTGGTCATCCTGTGCGATATATCCGGTTCGATGGACCGTTACGCGCGGATGCTGATCCACTTCATGCATGCGGTCACCAATGACCGGGACCGGGTGCACACCTTCCTGTTCGGCACGCGCCTGACCAATGTCACCCGGCACCTGCGGCACAAGGATATCGACGTCGCGCTCGAAAAGGTCGCCGGTTCTGTCGCCGACTGGTCCGGCGGCACGCGGATCGGCAAATGCCTGGCCGATTTCAACCGCAACTGGTCGCGCCGGGTGCTGGGCCAGGGCGCCGTGGTGCTGTTCATTTCCGACGGGCTGGACCGGGATGCCGGTGACGGCGTCAGCCATGAAATCAGACGGTTGCATGGTTCCTGCCGCCGCCTTGTTTGGCTTAACCCGCTCTTGCGGTATGATGGGTTCGAACCTAAATCTATAGGTGTGCGGGCCCTGTTACCGTATGTCGACGATTTCTGTCCCGTCCACAACCTGAACAGCCTGGCCGCGCTGACCGGGGCCCTCAACCGGCCGGGCCAGCGCGAGGCCGCCGAGATGGCGCAATGGCGAAGGAGAAGCGCATGACTGATACGCAGATGCTCGATCATGACAACGTGCTGGAGCGGGCCGCCGCCTGGAAGGCGGAAGGCGGCGATGTGGCGCTGGCGACCGTGGTCACGACCTGGGGCTCCTCGCCCCGCCCGGTCGGCAGCCAGTTGGCGATCAGGGGCGACGGTTCCTTCGTCGGTTCGGTTTCCGGCGGCTGTATCGAGGGCGCCGTCATCACCGAAGCCATGAACGTCATGCAGGACGGCTCGACCAAGGTGCTCGATTTCGGCGTCACCGACGAGATGGCCTGGGAGGTCGGCCTCGCCTGCGGCGGCAAGATATCGGTTTTCGTGGAGCACCTCGACTGACCGCGTCGCGGCGGATGGCGTAATTTCCGGCAACAGACGAACCTGATGGATCCGAAGACATGAAAACCACCCACCTGACGGCCCTCAACGACGCACGGCGCAGCGGCAAGGCCACGCTGATGATCACCGATGTCGAAAGCGGCGCCCAGACGCTGGTCGTCGAAGGGGAGGCCAACGGCGATATCCCCGTAACCGCCGCCGTACAGGCGGCGATCGACCGGGCGCGCAACAACGACCGCAGCCGCATGGACGAGGTCGATGGCCGCCGGCTGTTCTTGCAGGTCTTCAACCCGCCCCGCCGGTTGATCGTCGTGGGCGCGGCCCATATCGCGCAGCCGCTGGTGCCGATGGCGACGCTGGCCGGTTATGCGGTCACCATCGTCGATCCGCGCAGCGCCTGGGCGACGCCGGAACGGTTCCCCGATGTGGATATCGACTCGCGCTGGCCGGATGAGGCGCTGGACGACCTGAAGCCGGATGCGCGCACCGCCGTGGTGACGCTGACCCATGATCCGAAACTGGACGACCCCGCGCTGATCGCCGCCCTGCGGTCGAACGCTTTTTATATCGGCGCGCTGGGCGGGCAGAAAACCGCCGGAAAACGGCGTGAACGGCTAGCCGCGGAAGGTTTCGGACCGGCGGATTTCGCGCGCATCAACGGCCCGGTCGGGCTGGATATCGGCGCGATCACCCCGGCGGAAATCGCCATATCGATCATGGCTGAAATCACCGAAGCGCTGCATCGACCGGAAAAAAGGGCCGCCGCATGAATTTCGGCGACATCGCCGTCGCGAACGCGAAGGGTGCTATTCTTGCGCACCGGGTCCGCTGCGGAAAGAACACGCTGAAGAAGGGGCGGACCCTCTCGGCGGAAGACATCGAAACCCTGCAGGCCGCCGGGGTCGAAACCATTACCGGCGCGCAGCTGGAAGCGGGCGATGTCGGCGAGGACAGGGCCGCCGCCCGGATCGCCACGGCCATCGCCGGTGACAGCCTGGACGTTTCCGCCGCCTTCACCGGCCGCGTCAACCTGTATGCCAAGGCCGACGGGCTGGTCAATTACGACCCGGTCCGGCTGAACGCCCTTAACCTGATCGACGAATCCGCAACCGTCGCCCTGCTGCCCCCCTATGCGCAGGTATCGCCGCGCCAAATGGTCGGCACGGTGAAGATCATTCCCTTTGCCGCGCCCGAACCCGTTGTTGCGGCCTGCGAGGCGATTGCGACCCAAACCGCGCCGCTTGTCCGGGTGGCGCCCTATCGCGGTCGCCCCGTCGGGCTCATCCAGACCCGACTGCCGGGAACGAAGGAATCCGTGCTGGACAAGACAACCGAGGTCCTGACGCAGCGCGTGGTCGCCCTGGGCGGCACTGTCACGCAGGAACGCCGCTGCGGCCACACCACCGGCGAAATCGAGCAGGCCATCGGCGCGCTGACCCAGGGCGGCAGCGCCATGGTCCTGATCATCGGCGCGTCGGCCATCACCGACCGGCGCGACGTGATTCCGGCCGGGATCGTCCAGGCGGGCGGAATCGTCGATCATTTCGGCATGCCGGTCGATCCGGGCAACCTGTTGCTGATGGGGCATGTGGGCGACGTGCCGGTTGCCGGGCTGCCCGGATGCGCGCGCTCGCCGAAGCTGAACGGTTTCGATTGGGTATTGCAGCGGATGTTCGCCGATATCCCGGTACGGCGGGAGGATATCATGGCGATGGGCGCGGGCGGCTTGTTGAAGGAAATTCCGGCGCGCCCCCTGCCCCGCGCCGAAGCGATCGAAGGGGCCCAGGAAGATGACGATACCGGCCGCGCGCCGCGCATCGCCGCCATCGTCCTCGCGGCCGGGCAATCGCGGCGCATGGGCGCGACGAACAAGCTGCTGGCGGAAATCGACGGTCGCGCGATGGTCAACCGGGTGGTCGATGCCGTGCGCGCCTCCAAGGCCGAACCGATCATGGTTGTGCTGGGTCATGAGGCGGACCGGGTTCGGGCCGCCATCGGCGACGACGACAGCCTCTCCTTTACAGTGAACCCGAATTTTCCGGACGGCCTCAGCACATCCGTCGTCAGCGGTCTCAACGCCCTGCCCGCCGGTATCGACGGGGTGATTGTCTGCCTCGGCGACATGCCGCGTGTATCCGCCGCGGAAATCGATCGCCTGATCGCGGCGTTCGACCCGCTGGAAGGCCGGGCAATCTGTATCCCGACCCATAACGGCAAACGCGGCAATCCGATGCTGTTCGCCCGACGTTTTTTTGACGAGGTCCGCGAAATTTCCGGCGACCTGGGCGCGCGGCAACTGACCGGCGCCTACCCGGACCTGGTCTGCGAGGTCGAAATGTCCGGCGACGGCGTGCTGCTGGATATCGACACGCCGACGGCGCTGGCGGCGCTGACTGCCTGAACCGCCTAACCTTCCGCTTCCGGGAACATTTTTTCCAGGAATTTCAGGACGATATCCGGCAGTCCGTGTTCCAGCAGATTGTTGTGCCGTGCGCCGGCAATCAGGTGAAACACCTTGGGTTCGTTCGCTGCATCAAACAGGCGGCGGGCGTATTTGACCGGGATCACCGTGTCGTGTTCACCGTGCACGATCAGCAGCGGCGCCGTCACCGCCGCGATACGCGAGACCGAATCAAAACGGTCGCGGACCAGCCAGCGCGACGGCGCGTACCAGTAATGATGCTGCGCCAGGTCCGGCATGCTGCTGTAGGGCGCCTCGAGAACCACGGCGCCCACCGCGTGTTTTACCGCCATGGCGACCGCAATCCCGCTGCCCAGCGATTCGCCATACAGGACGATCCGGTTATCTGGAATACCTTCCGACCGGAGAAATCCCAGAGCCGTTCCCGCGTCTGAAAACAACAGATCTTCGGCGGGGCTTCCCCCGGCACCGGCATTGTATCGATAGCTGAGCAGCAGCACGCCATAGCCAGCGTCCAGATACGCCCGCACCTTGTCCCCCCGAATCCCGATATGGCCCGCATTGCCATGAAAATATGCGATTACCGGTGCTTGCGCTGTCGCAGCAGGACGCCACCAGGCAAGCAATTCGAGCCCGTCCGAAGTCTTCAGGCGAATCGGTTCCATCTCGCCGACCCCGTAATCCGCCGGCCGCGGAACCGTCTGGTCGGGATGGTACAGCAGGTTGCGCTGCCCGAAATACAGCAGGGCGATAAAAATCCCATAAACCGCGACCGCTATCCCCAAAAATCCCATGCGCAATTCACACCCTTGCGATACCGATTCAGCATCCCTGCGCAGACTACCCGTCCCGCGACGATCGGAAAACCCGCCATCACAGCACCGAAATAACCGTGCCTTACCGTTCGCGCGCCTGGGACAGGATATAGGCGGGAATCAGCGCGATAACGAACACGATTGCAATCAGCATGAACCCGTCCTGGAACCCCTGCGTTTGCGCCTGTGCGTGCAGCACCTGCCCGAGATGGTTCAGCGATATGGGAGTCTGGATCGCGACGGGAATCCCGCCCTCGCTCAGCAGTCCCTCTATCCTCCCAAGCAACTCCCGTGTCGCGGCGTTTCCCGCCGTCTGGGTCGCGGTCATCGCGTCGATATGAAACTGCGTGCGCAGTTCCAGCGCCACGACCAGCGTGTTGATTCCCATGGCGCCGCCCAACTGGCGGAAGAAATTGATCGTGCCGGACCCCGCATTCAGTTTGTCCGTCGGCACGGACCGCATGGCCGACGCCATCAGCGCCGGTGAAATGAAGGCCATCCCGAACCGGCCGACGATGCAGAACACCGCGACGGCCCAGAACCCCGTATTGATATCCACGTCCGCCAGAAGATACGCTCCCAGCACAAACAGCAGGAGGCCCCCGATGATCGGATAGGCTGGCGCGACGCTGTCCGACAATTTTCCCGTCATTGGCAGCATCACCACGACGATCAGGCTGGCCGGCAGCAGCAGGAACCCCGCCACCGTCGGCGAATAGCCCTGCACAAGCTGCCCGAATACCGGGATGGCGTAGGTAATCGCAAAATTGCCCGCGCCGAACACGAAGGCGACGACAACGGCGCTGGCGAACCGCGGGTTGCCCAGCAGATTCATTTCCAGCAGGGAGGAGCCCGCCCTGAATTGCGATACGACGAAGCTGACGCCGGCCACTGTCCCGATGACGATGGTCAGCAGGATCGTGTCGGAGCTCCAGCCCTCCCGCTGGCCGTTCCCGATCGCCGTCATCAGACAGAACAGCGCCGTGCACAGTAAAATGTACCCCGCCCAGTCGAACCGCTTGGTGGGCCCGTCGGGACGCTCGGACGGCATGAAGATCAGCCCCATGGCGAAAGACGCGAGGACAAGCGGAATCGGCATGAAAAAGATATAGCGCCAGTTCAGGGCGTCCGAGGTGATCCCGCCGATGACCGGGCCGAAACCCAGCGCCAGCATAAGCCCGATGCCGTAGATTCCCATCGCGAAGCCGCGGCGGTCCGATGGGAACACCTGAAACAGCGTCACCATCACCAGGGGCTGAACGATACCGGCGGCAAAACCCTGCATGATCCGGCCCACGATAATGCCATCCAGGCTGGGACTGAATCCGCAGATCAACGCGCCCGCAAGAAACAGCGTCAGAACCCCGAGGAAGGCATTCCGCTGTCCCAGCTTGCCGACGACCCAGGCATTGAGTAGCTGGCTCGCGGTCATTGTCGTGATAAACGACGTCTGCAGGAACTGCGCCTTGTCCTGACCGACGCCAAAGGCGCCCATGACGTCCGGCACCGCAACGTTGACGATCGTTGCGGTCAGAACCATCGTGAACGCCGCTGTCATTCCCGCGATTGTCACCAGCCACCGGTAGGCGGGTCCAAATCGCGCGAAAAGATCGTCGATACTTTCCGGTTCGGATACCACGATCTGACAGGCCTTCAGGCTACAGGGAAGCACGGGCCCGGAAAGCGCCGGGTCGTATGGTTAATGATTCCCTACTTTTTCGGGAGACGAAACTGTTGTATAACACGCCATTGGGCGTGCCGGACAGCGCCCGCAATTCACGACCGGATACTGCGGCGATATCATGGACAGCGCAATAATTTCAGGTGTCGAGAATGCCGGCGCCGTGTCGGCCCAGCATCTCGTCACACTGGCGCGGGACGCCTCGCCGCCCGCGCGAAGCGCGCTTGTCGAAGCGGTAACGGACCTCCCGGAAACAGGCGACGAAACGACGACACAGCGCGAGCGGGAAATCATGTTCGATATCCTGCGGCGGCTTGTCCACGATACGGAAATGGTCGTCCGGCGCACGATCAGCACGCGCCTGGCCCAGATGCCGGACGCGCCCCGCGACCTGGTCCGGTTGCTGGCGAATGACAAGATCGAAATCGCCTACCCTATCCTGACGACCAGCGGCGCACTCAACGACGAAGACCTGATCGAAATCGTCAAATTCCGGACATTCGAGCATCAGCTTGCCGTATCGATCCGCAGCAATCTGAGCGAATCCGTTTCAGATACCCTTGTCGAGACGGGCAACAGAAACGTCATAAAATGCCTGTTGCAGAACGCCACCGCGAAGATATCCCGCGCCACGATGGAGTATCTGGTCGAGCAGTCGGAACGCGAGGATATCTTTCGCGAACCGCTGGTGCGCCGGCGCGACCTGGACCGGGATCTGGCCGAGCGGCTGTTCGGCTGGGTCTCGGATTCCCTGCGGCAGATCATCATCAAGGACTGGAAACTCGACGAAGCGACCGTCTCGCAACTCCTGTCGAAGTCGACCGCGCAGGAATTGCCGGGGCATGAAGCCGGGACGCAGCGGCAAAGCAAGGCCCAGCAACTCGCCGAGCAGCTTTCGGAACAGGGGCTGCTCAATCAGGAAGCCGTGCTCCGGGTCCTGAAAAACGCCGATATTTCCCTGTTCATGGCAATGTTTGCGCAAAAAACCGGGCTGCCTGAAACCTTCATAAAACGCATCTTCTACGATTCTTCCGGGCTCGCGCTCGCGGCGGCCTGCAAGTTCGCGAAGTTCGACAAGGATACGTTCCGGACAATATATACCTATGCACGCCATGCCAGGCAGGGATCGTCGCACAGCGGATTGAAACTGCAGAAGGCGCTGAAATTTTTCGACGAGAAATCGCCCGAACAGATCGACAGGATCGCCCGCAGCTGGCAGATCCATCCGAACCCGACCGGCATGTGGGATTTGGGCGTCGGCTAGAGCAGATCGCCTTTTACCCGACGCAATAATTGCGTCGGGTAAAAGGCGTGAATCTGCTCTATTTTTTTGGATTAAAAGCAGATCGCGGCTGTTGGAATCGCAACCGGTGCCATTCAAACCTGATGTGCTACGGACCGTTCCGCAGCGCTTCCCGGGTAATGATCAACAGGCTTTTCAACCCCTGCCGGATATCCGACATAATGAATTCGGACTGCTGCAGCAAACCGTGATCACTATTCCCGAAGCGTCGGCTCCAGGCCGACAGCTTGACCGACAGGCCGCACAGCACCGCCCCGATCGTCGTGTGGTTTCGTTCGATCAGCAGTCGCACCCGGCGAAACGTATCGGCTGAAAAATCATCCCACATGTTTTCGGATTCCTTCGTGAAGGAAGCGAACATCGCCTCGATGGACCCCTTGAGTTCGCCGAGATCGTCAAGGGTTTCCGTCATCGAGTTCATGAGATACCCGTTCTGCCTGAGCTGATGGTTCTCCCGAATATTATTGACCGCCGCGGAAAGCGACAGGAATTCCGGCTCAAGCGAATCGTGCGTGTCCTGGAAATAAGCCAGCGACAGGAACGTATCGCCGTAATCCTCGAGAAACCGCGGCAGATCGGCAAGCTTGATCCCCAGCTTGTCGGTTATCAGGCGCAGGTTGTTCAGCGCCTCTGCAGGGTCGGGGTTGTCGAACAGGGCGATCAGTTCGGAGATATCCTCAATGTCGGTTTTGTTCGACCCGTAAATCTGCCGGATCAGCGGCCGGGTAAAGCCGAGCATGTATTTCGTCAGTTCGGCCCGCTTGGCCTTCGAGAGACGCAGGTGCTCCTGATCCTCCAGGACGATTCCGAGCCCGCGAATCTGGATGCGAAGACTGTATACGTCGAAACTGTTCAGTTTCGCGAGCGCCCGGATTTTACGGCCGTCATCCATCTCCTCACCCGTGGCGATATCGAATGTCTGTTCGATCATGTCCGGGTGAATCTGACCGCTACCCGCGCTGGCGTCGTCGAAGACTTCCAACATACTTTCAAGCTTGGCATTTTTTATCAGCCGCGCACGCGACAGCGCGTTCGACTGCAGCGGAATCATGGCAAGAGGCAGTATATGCAGCGAATCCTTCTCGAAATCGGAAATCGGCAATGAATTTTCTGTCGCCTCGCCAGACATCAACACTGGTCCTTTTCGCCTTGCTGCGCGCGGTTCATTTGTTTTGAGGCCTCGACACGGCACGTGCGTTCGCTTGCCGCCTAATAATCACATCGCGACATTCCGTCAAACATCCATTTAGATGACGCTTCCCCCGCCACTCGACGCAGGTTCCCCGCCACTCGACGAACGCGTGTTCGGGATATCACTCGATCTCGCCACCGTTTCACCGCGCCGTTATCCGACAACTCGGCGCTAATGTATGCTTTTCGCGCGCCCCGATGCGGCGGGCGACGCCCGATCACGGCCGGATTACCGATTGTTGCAGTTCGTTTACGCGCCTGTGAGGTGTTTCCGGCGACAATAATGGCGCGCGCCGACCCGGTCGGCTCATTTCGGCCTGCGGTCGCCCTTCGAAAGGCGTTGCTGCAAGGCCTCGAGGTAGTGACGGTCGGCGACCGTGAATTCGTTCTCCTTGATGTCTTCGAGAAACCCGTCCAGTTCCTCGCGCAATGACTCCGAAATATCCTTCATCGACTGAATCTGCTCGATCCGTCTGATATCGTCGGCAGCCGCGCCGACAAGGTCAAAGGCTGCATCGTCCGCGCGAGGCGCCACATCGTCACCGTCGCCGTCAAATTCGCCTTCTCCGTCACGGCCACTGTCGTTGTCGTCGTAATCCTCCGGCGCCGTCGCGCCGGCGCCGGCATAATTGACCGGCGGGCTGACGCTGCCATCATCCTGGACCAGCAATTCGTCCCAGGTTACGCCCATTTCCGAAATTTTCGCGTGCAGGGTGCGCGCCGTCGCGAGGACCTCAGCGTCGTCGTCATTTCCCAGACCTTCCAACAGTCCTATAACGGTCTTGCGAGCGGAGCTTTCATTCATAACCTTCTCCCTACACGATTCTTTCGCCGATTCTGGCACATTATAGCACATCAGGTTCAAACGGAACCGCAACAGGTTCCGCTTGAACCTGTGAAGGTGCTATATTTCAATAAGATAGATCAGATTCACTTGGTTGTGGATCGCCACGGTCGATTCCAGCCAAACACTGCCGATCTAACCGGCACGGCGCTTTGCGACCAGCTTCTCGGCAACGCGCGGCGAAACGAACTGCGCGATATCGCCGTTCAGCAGGCAGATTTCCTTCACCAGGCGTGATGAGATGAACTGGTTCCGGTCCGACGCCATCAGAAAGGTGGTTTCGATTTCTGGCTTCAGGTAGCGGTTCATCGACGCCATCTGGAATTCGTACTCGAAATCCGATACGGCGCGCAGCCCGCGAACCAGAACGCTGGCGCCATGCGCTCCGGCAAAATCGGTCAGCAGGGAATCGAATGGATGGACCTCGGCCCGCGCCGCGAAGCTGGTGGCGTCCAGTTCCGCCCGGACCATCGCCACCCGGTCATCCAGCGAAAAAAGCGGTCCCTTCCCGGGATTGCGGGCGACCGCGATGATGAGTTTGTCGACGAGGTGCTTCGCCGCCCGGGAAATGATATCCATATGCCCGTTCGTGATCGGATCGAACGTTCCCGCGTATACCCCGACATGCCCTTCGGCCATTCCGTTCCCCCTCCGCTTCCCGGCCCGGCTTCACACCGGCGCTGTCAGGAATCCTCTAAAGTGCCGTTTTCCGTATTGTCTTCCGTGCCGACGATGGCGTCACCCGCGACTTCGCCATCGTCATCCCCCACGTCGCGCAACCGCGCGACAGAGACGACCTTGCCCTCGCCATTCACGTCGAAAAGCGTGACGCCCTGGGTCCGTCGGCCCGCGATCCGGACCTGGTCGACCGGGAACCGGATGACCTGCCCTCTATCGGTAACCAGCATGATCTGGTCGCTCGGCTCGACCGGGAAGGTTGCGACGACATGGTCGTTCCGCTTGGCGATATCGACATTGACGATGCCCTTCCCGCCCCGGTTCGTGATCCGATAGTCATAAGCGGACGTCCGTTTGCCGAAACCCTTTTCGGTGACGGTCAGGACGAACTGTTCGCGCGCGGCCAGCAGCTCGAAAACATCCGCCGACAACTGGCCCGTCGTGCCTGATTCAGGAACCTCTTCGTCCTCGACTTCAATCGCACGCCGCATTGCATTGGCCTGGCGCAGATATAAATCGCGCTGTTCGATTGCGATATCGACCTGCACCAGCGCCGACATCCAGATCACCTCGTCGCCGTCATCGAGGCGGATACCCCGGACACCGGTCGACGTCCGGCCGCTGAACACGCGGACATCCGGCACCGGGAAACGGATGCACATGCCCCGCCTGGTTGCCAGAAGAATGGTATCGTTATCGGTGCAGGTCCGGACCCGGACCAGCTGGTCGCCCTCGTCCAGCTTCATCGCGATCTTGCCGTTCGCCATGATATTGGTGAAATCGCTCAGCAGGTTGCGCCGCACATTACCCGTCGCGGTCGAGAACATGACATGCAGGCGGCTCCAGCTTTCCTCGTCCTCCGGCATCATCATGACCGTCGAAATCGTTTCGCCCTCTACCAGCGGCAGCAAGTTGATCATGGCCTTGCCGCGCGCCTGCGGGCTGCCCAGCGGCAACCGGTAGACCTTGAGCTGGTAGACCATGCCCCGGGACGAAAAGAACAGGACGGTGGTGTGGGTCGACGCAACGAAGACCTCCTGCACGAAATCCTCGTCCCGGGTGGACATTCCCGTCCGTCCCTTGCCGCCGCGGCGCTGGGCGCGGTAGGTGGATAGCGGCACCCGTTTGATATAGCCGCCATGGGTGACGGTCACGACCATATCCTCGCGCTGGATCAGGTCCTCGATATCGTGCTCGAATTCCGCCGGCTGGATATCGGTCCGGCGCGGCGTGCCGTATTTTTCCGAAATTTCCCGCAATTCCTCGCGCAGCACCTCAAGCAGGCGGTCGCGGTCCGTCAGGATCGTCAGGAAATCGTTGATCCTGCCGGACAGTTCCTCGGTTTCGCCGGTCAGCTTGTCCCGCTCCAGACCGGTCAGGCGTTGCAGCCGCAACTCCAGAATCGCCCGGGCCTGGATTTCGGAAAGGCGGTATCGTCCCTCGATCACCGCCCGGCCCGGATCGTCGATCAGCGCGATAAACGGCGCGACATCGCCGGCCTCCCAGTTTTCCGCCATCAGGCGTTCGCGCGCGACGGCCGGATCCGGCGACCGGCGGATCAGGTCGATGATCGGATCGAGATTCGCCAGCGCGACCAGCAGGCCGGCCAGGACATGCGCCCGTTCCCGCGCCCGGCGCAGCAGATAGACCGTCCGGCGGGTAATAACGACTTCGCGGAAATCGACGAACGCGGCGATGATTTCCTTCAGGTTCATCTGTTCCGGCCGGCCGCCGACCAGCGCCAGCATATTGACGCCGAAACTCGTCTGCAGGGGCGTGTAACGGAACAGTTGGGCCAGCACGACTTCCGTGATCGAATCGCGCTTCAGTTCGATCACGACACGGACGCCGTCCCGATCCGATTCGTCGCGCAGATCCGATATCCCCTCGACCGTCTTGTCCCGGACGACCTCGGCAATTCGCTCCACCATCCGTGACTTGTTCACCTGATAGGGAATTTCGGTAACGACGATTGCCTCGCGGTCCGCGCCGAGCGGTTCGACATGCGTTCGCGACCGCATGACCACCGAGCCGCGCCCGGTGTGATACGCGGAACGGATTCCCGCTTCCCCGAGGATCTGGCCACCGGTTGGAAAATCGGGACCGGGAACCAGTTCGATCAGTTCCGCAATCGAAATTGCCGGATTGTCGACATAAGCCAGGCAGGCATTGACCACTTCGGTCAGGTTGTGCGGCGGAATATTCGTCGCCATGCCGACCGCGATGCCGCCCGCGCCGTTGACCAGCAGATTCGGGAACCGCGCCGGCAGAACCGAAGGTTCGGATGTGGTTTCATCATAGTTGTCGATGAAATCGACCGTTTCCTTGTCGATATCGTCGATCAGCGCTTCCGCCGATGCCGCCAGGCGCGCTTCGGTGTAGCGCATGGCGGCCGCCCGGTCGCCATCCATGGAACCGAAATTGCCCTGCCCGTCGATCAGCGGCAGCCGCATCGAGAAACCCTGCGCCATCCGCACCATGGCGTCATAAATCGCCTGGTCGCCATGCGGGTGATACTTACCCATGACGTCACCGACAATCCGCGCCGACTTGCGATACGGCCGGGTGGAATCGAAACCGCTTTCCTTCATCGAATAAAGGATCCGGCGATGCACCGGCTTCAGACCGTCGCGGACATCAGGCAACGCCCGGCTCACGATGACGCTCATCGCGTAATCGAGATACGAACGCTTCATTTCCTCTTCTATGGAAATATAAGAGGGTTCTATCGGCGGCATGGCTGCGGGCTCAAGAAACGATCACTCTATTACTGCTTTTCATTGGATATTTGGCGGGAAGGCGACAAAGCCGTCCAGCCAACCTCAAGATGACAACCGAAGGCAAAATATAGAGGGTTTTCTGTTATGGAACAACGAAATACGGAATTTCCCGACAAGTCATCTACCGGGCAATTCACTACGGCAATACCGTTAATGCCAGTCTTGCCTTGCCGGCCGGCCCGTTCTGCCACCTGCGAATGAAGTGGTCCCGCATACCGATACTCCTGCGATAAAACGGGCCGCAACCTGACCCCGACGCCCTTGCTCGGCATCCGGGCGGGGCTGCGGCCCATTCCTGTTACCGTGCGGTCGGGCCTCAGTAGAGTCTGATCACCACCCGGCGATTCGCGTCCTCGCGGACGCCGTCACCGGTCGGCTTTTCCTGCCCCGATTCACCGACCGAAACCGGTTCGATGATATCTGGATTGACGTCCAGTCCGACCAGAACTTCCTTCACGTTCTCGGCGCGGCGCAATGCCAGGGCCTGATTGTACCCGTCCCGGCCCGCCGAATCCGTGTGCCCGACAACGACAACGCTGGAAATCTTGTTCTCGCGGATCGAATTCGCGGCCTTGACCAGCGCGACGCCGGCCTCGGCGCCCCTCACCTCGTCACTGTCGAATTCGAAATAAACGTTGAACGGGCCTTTTTCCGGCATCGCGACCGGCGCCGGCTTCGCGGGTTCCGGCTCCTTTTCCGCCGGCGACGGCTTCATCATCTCATCCAGCGACTGCATGGCCAGCATATAGCCGTTGCGGCACTTCGCGATATCGTCCGGCTGGGTGTTTTCCTCAAGCTCCTGCGCCCAGCAATCGAACTGCGTCTGCGCCCGCGCGGCGATTCCCGGGAAATCCTTGCGGCCACCCGAATCGAGTGCGTAAACAAGGCGGGACCGCTCGCCGATCAATTCGTCCAACTGCTTTGCCGAATAATGGCGATCCCACAGAATATCCGGGTCAACGTCCTTGCCCATCGCCGCCGCTTCGGCGCGCCGCGCAAAGACGCCCGCATCGTAACGGTCGCCTTCCTCCAGTTCTATCTTCGCCAGAGTCACGTACTGATGCTGCAGGTTAGCCTTAAATCCCTTTTCCTTCGGCTCCATTTTTTCAACCGTTTCGATCAACCGGCCGTCCGCGCAGGCGCCCGCCAGCAACGCCACCCCGAACAGGGTTGCAAGGGCTCGCATTTTCATAAGTTCTCTCCCCAGACTGAATAGCTCATGATTTCCCCCTCCCGCCATGTACAGCATCGCGCCGGTTCAGGCGCGAATAAGGTACCATACCGTAACACTGTAAGACGAAATCACCGCATTCCGCCATAAATCCATGGCTTCCGCCTCGTCGAGGCAACAGGAAGGGGTTTTTGCCGACCTAGAATGGAATTTCGTCATCCAGATCGTCGTGGGACCGACCGCCGCCACCGCCTCCCCCACCATAATCGCCGCCGCCCGAGGAAGCGTCATTGCCACCGCCGGCATAGGAACCGCCGCCATCGCCGCCGCCGCGACTGTCGAGCATCTGCAACTCGCCCCGGAACCGGTTGAGCACGATCTCCGTCGTATAGCGATCCTGTCCCTGCTGGTCGGTCCATTTGCGGGTCTGCAACTGTCCCTCAATATATACCTTGGACCCCTTGTGCAGGAAGCGTTCGGCCACTCCGACAAGATGCTCGTTGAAAATCGCGACGCTGTGCCATTCGGTGCGCTCCTGCATTTCGCCGGAATTGCGGTCCTTCCAGCGTTCGCTGGTGGCGATGCGGATATTGGCGACCTTCATGCCGTTCTGCGTGGTCCTGATTTCCGGGTCGCGCCCCAGATTTCCGACCAGGATGACCTTGTTGATGCTGCCTGCCATGACGAGGGTCTTTCAGTGATGAAAATTCCGTGGCGGTCAGTCTATGCGCCGCGCCGTCTTTTTCCAAGGCGTGAGACACGTTTTTGGAGTCGATAAGCGGCGCGGCGGCTCCTATATTCGAAACAAGCCGGCGTCGCAATTTGCGGCGGTCGAAAACCCCAATCATGATTGAGCCATGCTGACACATATCCGCGTGCGCGGCGCGCGTGAACATAACCTGAAGAATGTCGACGTGGACCTGCCACGCGACCGGTTGATCGTGATCACGGGGTTATCCGGGTCGGGCAAATCGTCGCTGGCTTTCGATACGATCTATGCGGACGGTCAACGCCGCTACGTCGAAAGCCTCAGCGCCTATGCCCGCCAGTTCCTCGAACTGATGCAGAAACCGGATGTCGACCTGATCGAGGGGCTGTCGCCGGCCATTTCCATCGAACAGAAAACGACCAGCCGAAACCCGCGCTCGACCGTCGGGACCGTCACGGAAGTATACGATTACATGCGGCTGCTGTATGCGCGGATCGGCATCCCCTATTCCCCGGCAACGGGACTGCCGATCGAAAGCCAGCAGGTCAGCCAGATGGTCGATATCATCATGGCCATGGAAGAAGGCACCCGTTTGTTCCTGCTGGCGCCCATCGTGCGCGGCCGCAAGGGCGAATACCGCAAGGAACTGGCGGCATTGCAGAAACGCGGTTATCAGCGGGCCAAGATCGACGGCGAAATGCACCTGATCGAGGATGCGCCGAAGCTCGACAAGAATTTCAAGCATGACATCGATATCGTCATCGACCGCGTCGTCGTCCGCCCCGGCATCGAATCGCGGCTGGCCGATTCGCTGGAAACGGCGCTCGCGCTCGCCGACGGGCTGGTATTCGCCGAGAACGCGGAAACCGGCGACCGCAGGACGTTTTCGGCGCGCTTCGCCTGCCCGGTATCGGGCTTCACGATCGACGAGATCGAACCGCGGCTGTTTTCCTTCAACAACCCGTTCGGCGCCTGCCCCGCCTGCGACGGTCTGGGCACCACGATGCATGTGGATGCCGACCTCGTCGTGCCGGATCCGGGCAAGCCGCTGGCCATAGCCATCGCGCCCTGGACCGGCTCGACCTCGCCCTATTACCGGCAGACGCTGCAAAGCCTGGCGGCGCATTACAAGGTCGATATGGGCACCCCGTTCGCCGACCTGCCCAAAGCGGTGAAGAACGCCATCCTGAACGGCACCGGCAATACCGCCGTCACCATGACCTTCGACGACGGGGTCAGGACCTATAGTACGAAGAAACCCTTCGAGGGCGTCCTGCCGAACATGACCCGGCGCTGGCATGAAACGGACAGCGCCTGGCTGCGCGATGAGCTGGGCAAGTATCACAGCGTCAGCGACTGCGAGGCCTGCGGCGGCGCGCGGCTGAAACCGGAAGCGCTGGCGGTGAAAATCGACGGCGCGCATATCAGCGCCATCGCGGATAAGTCCATCCTCGAGGCGCGGGACTGGTTTGCGGCGCTCGGCGCAAAGCTGACCGACAAGCAGCTTGAGATCGGCACGCGCATCCTGAAGGAAATCAACGAGCGGCTGGGATTTCTGGTCGATGTCGGGCTGAATTACCTGACGCTCAGCCGGTCCTCGGCAACCCTGTCCGGCGGCGAAAGCCAGCGCATCCGCCTCGCCTCGCAGATCGGGTCCGGCCTGACCGGGGTGCTGTATGTTCTCGACGAGCCGTCCATCGGACTGCACCAGCGCGATAATGAGCGTCTGCTGGAGACGCTGAAGCGCCTGCGCGACCTCGGCAATACGGTGATCGTCGTCGAACATGACGAGGACGCCATCCGGTCGGCGGACTACCTGGTCGATATGGGGCCCGGCGCCGGGGTGCATGGCGGCCATGTCGTCGCCGCCGGCCTGCCGGAAGAGGTGCTGCGCTGTCCCGAAAGCCTGACCGGCCAGTACCTGACCGGCGCGCGGCGGATCGAGATTCCGGCGCGGCGGCGCAAGGCGAAGAAAGGAAGGTCCCTGCGGGTCGAGCGGGCCTCGGCGAACAACCTGCTGGATGTCGATGCGGAAATCCCGCTCGGCGTCTTTACCTGCGTGACGGGCGTTTCCGGCAGCGGCAAGTCGACCCTGATCATCGACACCCTGTACAAGGCCCTGGCCCGCCAGTTGAACGGCGCCCGGCAGGGCGGCGCCGCCCATGACTCCATCACGGGCGTGGAGCACCTGGACAAGGTCATCGACATCGACCAGTCGCCGATCGGCCGCACGCCGCGCTCCAATCCCGCGACCTATACCGGCGCCTTCACGCCAATCCGGGACTGGTTCGCCAACCTGCCCGAGGCCCGCGCCCGGGGTTACGCGGCGGGCCGGTTCTCCTTCAACGTCAAGGGCGGCCGCTGCGAATCCTGCCAGGGCGACGGCGTCATCAAGATCGAGATGCATTTCCTGCCGGATATCTATGTCCAGTGCGATGCCTGCAAGGGACAGCGCTACAACCGGGAAACGCTGGAAGTGACCTTCCGGGAACATTCCATCGCGGATGTCCTGTCGATGACGGTCGACGAAGCGGCGGAAACCTTCAAGGCCGTGCCGTCGATTCGCGACAAGATGGCCATGCTGCAGCGGGTCGGGCTCGGCTATATCAAGGTGGGGCAGCAGGCCACAACCCTGTCCGGCGGCGAGGCGCAGCGGGTGAAACTGGCCAAGGAGCTTTCCCGACGGGCCACCGGCCGTACTTTATATATCCTGGACGAGCCGACCACCGGGCTGCATTTCGAGGATGTCCGCAAACTGCTCGAAGTGCTGCAGGCGCTGGTCGACCAGGGCAACACCGTCGTCGTCATCGAACATAACCTGGAAGTCATCAAGACCGCCGACCATGTCATCGACCTGGGCCCGGAAGGCGGCGGCGGCGGCGGCCGGATCGTAGCGGCCGGCACGCCGGAAGAGGTCGCCCGGGTTCCCGAAAGCTATACAGGCCGCTATCTGGCCCCGTATTTCGAGGCCGGCCGGTTGACCCGCAAAAGCGCGTAGCTTCGCCGCGCGGATCCCCTGCATGCCGTTTTCCGCACCGTTCCCCGCCGACGCCGCCATCGAACAGGATCACCCTCGCACCTTCGACGGCATGTACAATTTCTGGTGCCGCAAAATTCAAGCGCCCGGCGTACAGAAATCGAAAGCGATGCTGATGCGGTGATCGTCGCCGTCCAGCGGCAGGGTCCGGTGGTACAGATAGGCGGGAAACATCACCATCCGCCCCCGCTTCGGCTGGAACATGCGGGTCGCCAGGGTTTCCGGCTGGAAGAAATCGGAATGCGGCCGCCCGAATTCGATCCATCCGGACCGGTCGTTTCCGTCCCGGATCGATGGCGGCACTTTCGCATAGACGACGCCGCTGATCCGCGAACTGGGATGGATATGCGCTTCCTGATGGCCGCCCCGCCGCATCACGACCGCCCACATGCGGAACAGGTTCCCCTCCAGGGACAGGTTGTCGAAGAACGGATTGCCCGCATCAGCCCGCCGCGCCGCATAGTCGCGGACATTGTCTTCTATCGCGGCGATCAGGTCCCGCAGGGCCGGCGCCACCGGTTCCTCCGCCAGGTTGTCGCTGTGGAAACCCTCGCGCGTGGCATGTTCCGGCGGCGATTCCCGCAGGCTGGGATGCGCATAGACCGCGGCGCAGACGGCGTCCCAGAAGGACTCCCCGTCCGCATAGCCGTCCGGCACGGCGATTTCAGCCGCCTGGATATCGGCGTCGTAACGGACCTCGTTCAGGGCCGTATCCCTGCCGCCCGACGCCGCATCCAGGATCGTGTCGCAGGAATAAACATCGGCGGAGGCCGGGAATTTTACCCGGTACATCGCCTGGTATTCTCGGGCCAGCGCCTCCGCGCCGTTTTTCAGACAGGCATTGATCAGTTCGGGGCAGATCCCGGTCCGGTCGGGCCAGGCGCTCGCCATCGCCGCGAAAACCGTTTCGGCCGCCGCCGCGTTACCCGATTTCAGCAGCGCCTTTCCCCAGGAAAGATTGGCGTCAAAATCATCGGGGCGGGATTCGATATAGGATTCGTACAGTTCCGCCGCGCCGGCATGGTCCCCCGAATTCGCCAGCGAGGCCGCGAAATTCGACAGGACGTCCTTGCGCTGGGGAAAGCGTTGCAGGATTTCCCGGTAGGCGGCCTGCGCGCGCGCCCCTTCTCCCATCTGTCCCAGCATATTGGCCCGGTTGACCTGCGGCGCCGGGTTCCCCGGTTCCAGCGCGACGGCCGTTTCATAGGCCTGCAGGGCGTCGTCATACCTGCCCTGCTGCCGCAAGGCGTTGCCGAGGCCGAGGTACGCGCCGCCGCGCCGGGGCTGCACCCGGGTCAGTTGCCGGAAACAGGTTTCCGCTCCGGCGGGACGTTTCAGCATATCGTTCAACACGCCCGCATTGTTCAGCAGATCAGGATGGTCGGGGAATTTCTTCAGACCGGACATCACCGTTTCCAGGCACTCATCGAGCCGCCGCAGTTGCATCAGCGCATGGGCCCGCATCAGGAAGACATCGGCCGGCGCCTTGCGGTTGCCCGTCATTTTCGCCAGCACATCCGCCGCCGCGCCATTGTCGCCGCCGCCCAGCAGCGCCTGGGCATAAATAAGGCCGAGGGGGATATTCGCCGGATTTTTCGTATATACCGAACGGCCCAGCGCACAGGCGCCCGCGAAATCGCCCGCCGCGGCCAGCGCCCTTATCCGCTCGATCTGTTTTCGTACTGACATTGCCGTCCGCCACTTGAGGAATATCAATGCCACCCGATCCTTGCAGTGCAATACCTCACTGTCTAGGCTGTCGCGCGGTTTACCTGAAGGAGTGTGAAGGCAGCCATCGGGATGGCGGGGAGAATCAGCGACAAACGCCGGCGGCGCCAGCGCGATTCCTTTATCAGGAAGCTGTTGCGCCAGCCGGTCAGCCGGTCTGGCGGTGACAGCGGGCGCAGCCGCTCCGGCGCAACCGCCAGGGACCTGACGGATGCCGGCCAGCAGTTCCACGCCGGACTGTTTCGCGATACCGAGGAGTCCTGTATCCGTATCCTGACCCGGGACCGCGATATCCCCGAAGCCCTGCGCCTGCTCGCGCTGTGCTGTTTTCGGACCGGCGCGCAAGGACCGGCGGAAGACCTGCTGCGCCGGGCCATCGAAATCGCCCCCGACGATGGCGAAGCCCATGCGGAACTGGGCCTGGTTTATGGACAGCAGGGGAAGTTCGATGCGGCAATATCATGCTTTCGGGCTTCGCTCGAACGGCGGCCCGACGACCTGCCGACACTCCATAACCTCGGCTATGCCTGTGTCCAGACCGGCGCGTTCGACGATGCCGTCGGGGTTTTCAGGAAAGCCATCGCGCTGAGCCCCGACACCGGCATCCTGCACATGAACTGCGGCGGCGCGCTGCAGCAGGCCGGGCGCCTGGAAGAAGCCGAGGCCTGTTACCGGCGGGCCATCGAACTCGAACCCGATTCCGCGGATTGCCAGGTCAATCTGGGTTCGCTGCTGGGCCGAATGAACCGCCTCGATGAATCGCTGCGGGCCTTTGAACGCGCCGTCGCGCTGTCGCCCGAACATCGGAGCGCCATTCGCAGCATCGGCGACACCTGCCTGAAGACCGGCGACCATGCCGAGGCCGCCAGGGCCCTGAATCGCGTTGTGCAACTGGCGCCCGACGACCTGAAGGCGCGCTTCGACCTTACCCATGCGCTCGCCCTGTCCGGCCGGACGGCGGAAGCGGTGGCGGTCGGCGAAGCGGCGATCGCGCTGGCGCCGCCGTCGGCGGAAAACCTGATCACCCTGACCATTGCGTATCTCTGCGACCGGAACCACCGGGCGGCGCTGGAAACCTGCGACATGATTCTTGCCGGCGATCCGGGACATTGCGCCGCGCTGGCTTTCAAATCGACAGCGCTGAACGAAATGGGCTGCGCCGCGGAAGCGCAATACCTGCTGGACGCCGATTCCCTTGTCCGGTGCTTCGATCTGGCCCCGCCGGACGGATACAGGGATATCGGCGCCTTCAACCGGGCGCTTTGCGAGCATATCCGCAATCATCCTACACTTTATCATTCAAAAACCAATCGCTCGCTCAATAACGGGCAGGCCACACTGGAACTGCTGGACGGCGAGAAAGGCCCCTTCGCGGATTTCGAGGAAATGATCCTGGGGACCATTGCGCAATACCAGGCCGTGGTGGATGCCGACCCGTCGCACCCCTTCCTGCAGTCTCCCCCGCAAGACCACCATCTGGAAGTATGGGCGAATATCATGGATTCAGACGGATTCCATGACACGCATTTCCACCCGACCGGCTGGCTCAGCGGCACCTACTATCCATCGCTGCCGCCACTGGACGCGGGACAGGCGCGGGAAAATGCCGGATGCATCGAATTCGGCCGCAGCCTTTATTCCATTCCCACGACCCGCGACCCCAGGACACGGGTAATCCAGCCAAGGGAAGGCCTGGTCGTTTTATTTCCATCATATTTCGGCCATCGCACGCTTCCCTTCGACAGCCCGGAGAAACGCTACAGTATCGCATTCGATGTCGTACCCAATACTTAGAGCACAATTTTGCGGCCCTTCAGCACCCCGGCGCGCATTAACCTTTTAAAGCGGGGCAAAGCGCCATGTTGCAATAATGCAACAAGCGCCAGCTTAATACCGCCATACCTCCCGCTTTCGTTGACACCCCGCCTGCCCAAAGAATAGGTTCTCGACAGATCAACCGGTATCGGAGCTTGGATGAGCCGCTTGCCTTCTGAACATGTTCACTATTCCACACTGATCATGCTCAAAGTCAAAGCTTGCAAGCTGAGCAACATCCAATACTTCGGGTTGTTCGATTTGAGGGAAGTCAACGTTCGTTTTTAAATGATCAGTATGGAGGAAGTAATGCAATTACGTGTGAAGCTGCTCAGCAGCACAGCACTTGCCGCGGTTGCCGCCCTGGCCGCCTCGTCGGTTTCGGCGCAGGACATCGGCGCACTCGAAAAGCGCGTTCAGGCGCTCGAAAAGTCCGGCGGTGGCCAGTATGTCGCCCGCAGCAAGAAGACAATGAATCTCGTTGTCTCCGGTCATGTCAACCAGATGATGCAGTACAGGGACAATGGCCAAAGCAGCGCCGTGATCTTCTCGGGGAACGGCGAATCTGAAACGCGGTTCCGCTTCGTTGGCACCGGCAATATCTCGGACGATCTCAGCGTCAGGACGACCATCGAACTCGGTGAAAACAGTTCCAGCGATCAACTGATTGACTCCAATGATCTGACGAACGATCAGGACACATTCAGGGTTCGGCAGATGACACTTGCGTTGTCGAGCAAGTCCATGGGGACGTTCTCCCTCGGTGACGGCAGTCTCGCGACTGACGGTTATCACGGCAGGGCGGATATGTCCGGAACGACCTTGGTCCAGACGGCGGGTAACGCCATGATCGGCGCCGAACCGTTCAAGAATTCGGCAACCGGCGCCAACAGCGGCGTCACTGGCTCAATCTTCAGCAATCTTGACGCTGGCCGTACGGATCGTATCCGGTACGACTCGCCGGTGTTCGGTGGCTTCCAGTTTGTGACGTCGTTGGCCAATGAAGATAACCAGAACTACGGCCTCAACTACGGCGGCGATTTCGGCGGCGTAAAGGTCAAGGCGGCAATCGCGTATGACCGCCTCAAGGACGGCAACGGCACCAACACTCCCGCCACTCCCGACCTCGATAGCGATACGATCAATGGTTCGATCGGTGTTCTGCTTCCGATGGGTCTCAACTTCATGGTTGGCGCGGCCGATCGTGATGCCGATACGACTGACCAGGACCGGCTCTACGTCAAGGTCGGTTACATGTTCAACGCAACCGAACTTGGCCAGACCCGTCTTGCCATTGACTGGAGCCAGAACGAAACCGACAACGCCACGAACGACGAGGGCGAGCGTTGGAGCCTCGGTGTTGTCCAGGTGGTCGAACCCCTTGGCGCCGAGGTCTATGCCGCTTACCACAACTTCGCGGCTGAACGTACCGGTGTCTCCATCGACGATATCGACATCGTAACGGCTGGTATGCGCATCAGCTTCTGAGCCGTATAACAATCGACCGGAAAGAGGAAGTTCAACGTGAAACGGGTTTGTACGGTTCTGACAATGGCGGCGGCGATATCCATCGCGGCGACTGCGTGCCAGAAAATTCCGTACAAACCGTACCTTCCGGAAGCACAGCGGGGCGATCCGCGGGATCCGAAAGGGCCGGGAATTTTCACCGGACAACGCGGCGAAATGGTCATCTACGGTCGGTAAGACGATATTGAGACGAAGCCGGCTTCGGGAAACCGAAGCCGGCTTTTTCTTTTTTGTAATCTTTATATAAACCGCTAGATTCCCCGCCCCTGCAACAGGACAAATCGGACGAAACGCCCTGGAACCTGTTCACATCATCGGCGGTGGCCTCGCCGGCTCGGAAGCGGCCTGGCAACTGGCCCACGCCGGCATTCCCGTAATACTGCACGAAATGCGGCCCGTTCGCGGCACGGATGCGCATCAGACCGACGGCCTTGCCGAACTGGTCTGTTCCAACTCCTTCCGGTCCGACGATGCCGAACACAATGCCGTCGGCCTGCTGCACGAGGAAATGCGGCGTTGCCATTCGCTGATCATGGCGGCGGCCGACTTCAACCGGGTCCCGGCCGGCGGGGCGCTGGCGGTAGACCGCAACGCCTTTTCCCATACGGTGACCCGACGCCTCGAGGCCGAACCGCTTGTCACCATCGCCCGTGAAGAGATTTCAGGCCTGCCGCCGGCGTCGTGGTCGTCCGTCATCGTCGCCACCGGCCCCCTGACCGCGCCGCCGCTCAGCGAGGCGATCCGCCAGCTCACCGGCGAGGATTCCCTCGCCTTCTTCGACGCCATCGCGCCGGTCATCCACCGTGAGTCGATCGATTTCTCGAAATCCTGGTTCCAGTCCCGGTACGACAAGGGCGACGGCGCCGACTACATCAACTGCCCGCTCGACGAAGCGCAATACAAGGCGTTCATCGCCGCGCTGCGCGCCGGCGACGTTACCGAATTCCACGACTGGGAAAAGGACACGCCCTATTTCGAGGGCTGCCTGCCGATCGAGGTCATGGCGGAACGCGGCGAGGATACCCTGCGCTTCGGCCCGATGAAGCCCATCGGCCTGACCGACCCGCATACCGGCCGGCGCGCCCACGCCGTGGTGCAGTTGCGCCAGGACAATGCGCTGGGCACGCTTTACAACATGGTCGGATTCCAGACCAAGCTGAAACACGGCGCCCAGAAAGCCATCTTCCGGACCATCCCCGGCCTGGAATCGGCGGAATTCGCACGGCTTGGCGGTATCCACCGCAATACCTTCCTCAACAGCCCCCGCCTGCTGGACGGGACGCTCCGCCTGGCGCAAATGCCCCGCCTCCGCTTCGCGGGGCAGATCACCGGCGTCGAGGGATACCTGGAATCCGCCGCATGCGGCCTGCTCGCCGGCCGGTTCGCCGCCGCCGAACAGCGGGGCGACGCGCCGGTCCCGCCGCCGCCGACCACCGCGCTGGGCGCCCTGCTGGCGCATATTACCGGCGGCGCGTCGGACGATACCTTCCAGCCGATGAACGTCAATTTTGGCCTGTTTCCACCGCTGGACGTGCTGGAAAAGAACCAGCGCCGCCGCAAGGGCCGGCGGGAGCGCCGCGCCGGCTATTCCCAGCGCGCCCTCACCGATCTCGCCGCCTGGCTTGGCGTCGACCAGGCTGAAACGGGAGTCCTGTCAATACCGACCCGATAGCAGGCGCAGCAGCAGCCGCCATGCGATCATCGGCGGCGGCCCCGCCATGCGGGCATCGTATGGATTGAATCCGACTCTTTCGAGACGGCGCTGGTAAGCGGCGGCAAAGGATACGGGCAGCAACGCCGGCAGTCCGGCGCGTGTCAGACGGCCGCGCGCCGAACGCGCCGCGGCGATCCGTTGGCCGGTGTATTCCGAAATGTCGCAGACAACCCGCGACAGTTTCTCCTGCGCCGCCGCCGCCGGCAAGTCCTGCACCGCAAAGCCGTGCCGCGCGCAAGCATCCACCGGCAGGCAGTTCCAACCATTTCGCAAATGAAACGGTATGGCCCTGACAAGCCCGGTCAGCGCCCAGGCGACCCCGGCGTCCGAAGCCACTGCGGACAGATCCTCGCGCTGGCCCGTGATTTCCAGCGCCAGCAGGATTAGCGGCGTCGATGTCTCGTCCGCATAAGCCACAAGACCGTCGAGCGTCGCCGGCTGCGTACTGTCCAGGTCGGCCGCCCGGCCGTCGATGACACGATGGAACAGATCCTGCGACAATCCATGCCGTTCGACGGCCTCACCCAGCGGACGGATGACCGCGTGGGCAGGCCCCCGACCCGAATACAGCGCGTCGATCGCATCGCGCCACCACTGCAGTCGAATGGCGCCCAGCATGCTTTCCGACACTGATTCGCGAATTCGTACAATTTCAACATTGAAGGCGTAAACAGCCAGTAACGCGGCGCGGCGCGACACAGGCGCCATCATGGTGAGTAGATACCGGTCCGAATCATACTTTCGCACAAGATCCGCGCAGTATGAATCCACCTCTTCCGGCATCAATTCCTCTGGAAATTCAATGCGGTACCACAGCATCTTCCCGTCCGGCGCCGTACGCGGCATGCCCTGACAGGAATCAGGCCGCGTAACCGCCGTGTGGTAAGGCCGTTACCTATCCGTTACATGCGACTGTACAATTTGTCGCACCGTCCGCATAATAATTAGGCACAAGTTCCATATGTTGTGGCTCAACGTCATAGAAAACAATAGGGGGTGGTAGAGATATGGGCGCAATCCTTCAAGACCTGACGAAAACGATTATTGCGGGGCTGGTAATCCTGATTCTTCTGTTTGTCATGTATTACAGCTACGGCGACTTTGAAGGGACGGCTTTCTGGAGCTTTGCCTGGCGCTGGCTGCATGTCGCCAGCGGCATCATGTGGATCGGCATCCTGTGGTATTTCAACTTCGTGCAGATACCCAATATGGGCAAGATTCCGGACGAGCAGAAGCCGGCAATCAGCAAGGTGATCGCACCCGCGGCATTGTTCTGGTTCCGCTGGGCCGCCATGGTGACCATCGTAACCGGGCTCGGCGTCGCGTCGCTGAACGGTTACATCATCGAAGCCATGTCGCTCGGCTTCGCCGGCACCGAACCGACAACCGGTCACCGGATGATCGGCATCGGCATGTGGTTCGGCATCATCATGTGGTTCAACGTCTGGTTCATCATCTGGCCAAACCAGAAGGTTGCCCTGGGCATCGTCGATGGCAGCGCCGAGGAAAAAGCCGCGGCCGGCCGCAAGGCGATGCTGTTCTCGCGCACCAACACGATGCTGTCGCTGCCGATGCTCTTCGCCATGGTCGCGGCGCAGAACCTGTACCGTCTCTCCTGAGATTGCGGCGGTAGAGCGATGGAAAACGGGGCTTTCGGGCCCCGTTTTTTTTGCCGCGCACTCTAGGGCCTGTTGAGATTCAGGATTCCCCTGCGGGAGAAATTGTGATTCAAGCTCC
>JBBDQU010000004.1 GCA_040905865.1 Alphaproteobacteria bacterium | reverse complement strand
CCGATCGGCGACGAGGAGGACAGCCATCTCGGCGATTTCATCGAGGACAAGAACGCGATCCTGCCGTCCGACGCCGCGATCCAGGCCAATCTGCGCGAAACCACGACCCGTGTGCTGGCCAGCCTGACGGCGCGCGAGGAACGGGTATTGCGCATGCGTTTCGGCATCGGCATGAATACCGACCACACGCTGGAGGAAGTCGGCCAGCAGTTCTCGGTGACGCGCGAACGTATCCGCCAGATCGAGGCGAAGGCGCTGCGCAAGCTCAAGCATCCGAGCCGTAGCCGCAAGCTGCGCAGCTTCCTCGATCACTAAAGCAAATCGTGATTAATCGGAATCACCCGGGTGATTCCGATTAACACGTGAATTTGCTTTTAATCCAAAAGATAGAGCAGATCGCCTTTTATTGTGTGCGAAACGGCGGCATCATGGGTGCCGCCGTTTTTGTTTGCGCGGCATTTCGGTTTCGTTTCTTCCTGCACCCGAGGATCGCCATGACCAGTTCGTATGACCGCAACGCGACCTTCAAGGTCGAAACCCTTGACCGTATCTATCGCAGCGGCGACGGCGAAGACTGGCCGGTCCGGATCTACCAGCCGCAGGGCGACGGGCCGTTTCCCGTGCTGGTCGACGTGCATGGCGGCGCATGGTCGCGCGGCGCCTACCTGAACAACGAGAATATCGATACCGCGCTGGCGGCGACCGGCATGCTGGTCATGGCGCTGGAATTCCGTCAGGCGCCGAAACACATCTACCCGGCCCAGGTGATGGACGTGAATTACGGCACCAGGTGGGCAAAGGCCCATGCGGGTGAATTCAACGGCGATCCGGACAATGTCGGCGGTCTCGGCACTTCCAGCGGCGGCCATTCGATGATGTTGAGCGCGCTGCGCTATGACGACCCGAAATACGCCGCCGAACCGGTGCCCGGCGGCGAGGACAGGGATGCATCCCTGCGTTACGCGATAACCGGCTGGCCGGTACTCGATTCCCATGCCCGCTACCTGTACGCGAAGGCGTCGGGCGTCGCCCGGCTGATCGAACCGTCGGAAGCCTATTTTCCCGATGAAGCAGCCATGATGGAGGGCAGCCCGCAGCAATCGCTGGAACGCGGCGATTACAGTGCGCTGCCGCCGATGCTGATCCTGCAGGGGACGAAGGACGACAACGTGCCGCTGGGAATCTCCGAACGCTTTGTGGAAACCTATCGCGCCAGCGGCGGCGATGTGGAGCGCATCCTGTTCCCCGACATGCCGCACGCCTTCGCCCAGAAGCCGGGACGGGACACCGACCGCGCCATCGATCTGATGAAGGGCTTCCTGGCGCAGCATGTATGAGCCGAGTGGTGGCGGGGCGATACGCTCTTGCCATCGACCCGTCCTTCGCGCCACTCTAGCGCCCGCCCGGTCGGGCGACGGAATCGTGTACTGCAATCAGAGACAATCAGGAATCAAGGGGGATCCAAAATATGGCCGAAGCAACCGGGCCGATTTCGCCGCTGGCGATATACCGGCAGCACTGCGAGCGTGGTGAGCTTGCCTATCAGGTGTGCACCGACGACGGATCGGTGGTGTTCTATCCCCGGCTGACCGCGCCCGGCACCGCGAGCCCGAACCTGGAATGGCGGGTCAGCAAGGGGCTCGGCACGGTCTACGCCACAACGACCCTGTTCCCGCGCGACAAGGATCCGTATGACGTTTCCATGGTCGAACTCGATGAAGGCTTCAAGATGATGAGCCGTGTTGAATCCATCGACCCGATGGATGTGAAGATCGGCATGCGCGTGAAGGTGCGCATGATCCCCGGAACGGACAAGCAGCCTTCCTATCCTGTATTCGATCCGGCGGAGGGCTGAAACATGACCGGTTTAAGAGGAAAGACAGCCATCGTCGGCACGGCGGAATCGGATCTGGGTCTCGTGTCGCCCGATATGACCATTGCCGATCTGATGGGCCAGGCGACGCATCGCGCGCTGGAGGATTGCGGGCTGAAACTGTTCGATATCGACGGCGTTTTCGTTGCCGCCAGCCAGTCGCGCATGGTCGGGCTGATGCTGTGCGAATATCTCGGCCTGCGGCCGCGCTACCTGGATTCGACCCAGGTCGGCGGCTCGTCCTTCATGGCGCATGTCAGGCATGCCCAGGCGGCGATCGAGTCCGGGATGTGCGAAGTGGCGCTGATCGCCTATGGCAGCACGCAGCGTTCGGTCAGCCGCGCGGTGGCATCGTCGCGCGAACCGCTGCCCTACGAGGATCCCTACCGGCCGATGATGCCGCCAAGCGCCTACGCGATGGCGGCCTCGCGGCATATGTACCAGTACGGCACAACGCGCGAACAACTGGCGGAAATTGCCGTCGCGGCGCGCAAATGGGCGCTGCTGAACCCGAAGGCGTGGGAGAAAGAGCCCCTGTCCATCGAGGATGTGATTAACGCCCGCATGGTCAGCTATCCCTTCACGGTTCGGGACTGCTGCCTCGTCACCGATGGCGGCGGCGCGGTCATCATGACCACGGCGGAACGCGCGAAGGATCTCAAGCACAAGCCGGCCTTCATTCTGGGCGCCGGCGAAACGACGACCCATCAGAGCATTTCAAACATGCCGGACTTCACCGTATCCGGCGCGGTGGAATCGGGGCGGCAGGCCTATACGGCGGCCGGCCTGGGCGCGACCGATGTGGACGTGGCGGTGCTGTATGACGCTTTCACGATCTGCACGCTGATGTTCCTGGAGGATCTCGGTTTCTGCAAGAAGGGCGAAGGCGGCTCCTTCGTCGAAAACGGCGGCATCGCGCCGGGCGGCCGCCTGCCGGTCAATACCAATGGCGGCGGGCTGTCCTACTGCCATCCTGGCATGTACGGCCTGCTGGTGCTGATCGAGGCGGCGCGGCAGATCCACGGCGTCTGCGGTAAGCGGCAGATTGAAAACGCCAATGTCACGCTGGCGCATGGCAATGGCGGCGTTTTCTCCAGCCAGTGCACGGTGCTGCTGGGAAGCGAAAACACCTTGTAGCCGTCACGGGCGGGATTCCGGCATCTGCCGGTTTCCCGCCCGGCGGAACTGCGGTACAAGGCGGCTCTGATCTATCTTATTGAAGATATAGCACCTTCACAGGTTTGAATGGAACCTGTTCCGGTTCCATTCAAACCTGATGTGCTATAATAGATTGGCGTGCCCAGTGAACAGCCATGGCGCGGGCTCCTGATTGCGCGCCTGAAACCACAAGCGGAGAAACGAGATATGGCGACGGATTGGCCAGACAAGCTTTACGACCAGTTGAAGGCGGCCGGGGTGACCCAGTTTGCCTATGTGCCCGATGCGGGGCATGCGACCGTCATCGACAGGTCGCTGGCGGACCCCGATGTGCATTCGGTGGCGCTGACGACGGAGGAAGAAGGCGTTGCGCTGTGCGCCGGGGCGCATCTGGGCGGCGCGAAAGCCGTGCTGCTGATGCAGAGCAGCGGTTCGGGCAACTGCATCAACCTGCTGTCGCTGATCAAGGGCGGGCGGTTTCCGTTCCTGACCTATGTCACCATGCGGGGCGATTTTGGCGAGGCGAATTCCTGGCAGATACCCATGGGGCAGGGCACGCAGCCAGCGCTCGAAGCAATGGGCGTGACCTGTTTCCGGGCCGAGACGCCGGACGAAGTCGCGGAGATCACCGAAGCGGCGCTGTCGATGGTCTTCCAGTCGGGCATGTCGATCGCGGTCCTGCTGACACAGCGGCTGATCGGCGCGAAAGCGTTCGGGTAAAGGGAGAATTCAACATGAACGATAAATCCAAGGCGCTTGGCGCCGGACGCTCCGCCGGCAAGACGGCGACGGGTCACCTGGAACGGCGCGCGGCGGTCAAGGCGATCCTCGGCGACACGTCCAGCGACGATATCCTGTTCATCACCGGCCTGGCGGGATCCAAGAACGACGTGCTGGAAGCGGTCGGGCCGGACAGCAAGCGGGTCTATCCGCTGTTCGGCGCGATGGGCGCGGCCGCCGGCATGGCGCTGGGCCTTGCGCTGGCGCAGCCGCACAAGCGGGTGGTCTGCGTGACCGGCGACGGCGAACTGCTGATGAATGCCGGTACGCTGGCGACGATCAGCATCCTCAACCCGCCGAACCTCAGTATCCTGTGCGTCGACAACGAACATTACGGCGAAACCGGGTTCCAGCGTTCGCATACGGGGCTCGGCGTCGATCTGGCGAAGATCGCCGAAGGATCCGGCATCCAGGCGGTGCGCACGGTGATCAATGAGGAAGACATCCCGGAAGCCTCGCAGGTGCTCTATTCCGGCAACGGGACATCCTTTGTGCTTCTGAAGGTCGGGGTCAGCGACCCGCCCTCGGTGCCGCGCAACCGCGATGCCGCGACCAACAAGGACTGGTTCCGCGAAGCGGTGCTTGGCAAGGCGTAATTTATCGGTTTGCAGGAAGCGGCGCGTTCCGGAATTTCCAGGGCGCGCCGTTTTCCGTTTCAGCCGCCCTTGCCGGCGGGGGCCGGATTGTCCGCGATTTCCAGCAGGAACTTGCGCAGCACCGCTTCGGAAAAGCTCTGGTTCTCGTCCACGGTCACGACGAAACTGCCGGGGCCCGTGATGATGTTGTTCTTGAAGGCTTCCTCGACATCGTATTCGACCGGCCTTCCGTTGCATTGCCGGCACATGATGGCCAGCCCGTTGATCGTGATCGCGCCGGCGGATGCGGCGGCCCGCGCCTCGGCAATCGAAATGCCGCCCCAGTTATTGGCGCTGTCGCCCGAAAAATCGATCACCCGGCGCGTGCCGATCAGATCGTTGCTTTCGATCAGTCCCTGACCGAAGGCGATGGCGGCGCCGATGGCGTTCGGCCCGATGGCGAGGCGAGGCGTTTCCACGAGGATCTTCGCCACTTTTGCCGCGCTTTCCGGCCCGTCCACGACGGTCCAGGGCACCACGATTTCCTGCGAATACTGATCGCCCCATTCCACATAGGTCACGGCGATACGCCGGTACAGCCCGTCGCGGATCGCGTTCAATACCTTGGGATGGGTTATCGCGTCCGCATAGCCCTTGCGCTGCAGACGGATTTCCGCCTCGTCGATCGATCCGGATGCATCGGCCAGCAGCACGAGTTCCACATCGACCTTGTTTGCTTCGGATGTGCCGCTTCCCTGCGCCGCGGCCACGCCCGTGGCACCCAGCAGCAGGATCAGTGCGAAACCCGGACAGCGCATGGCTATTTCAGCTCCTTTTCAAAAAAGGCCAACAGTTTGCCCCAGGCGTCTTTCGCCGGTCCTTCGCGGAAGCGGTCCGGATTCGTATAATCCTGAAACCCGTGGCCGGCGCCGTCATACCGATGGAATGTGTGTTCGACGCCGGCGCCGGTCAACGCCGCGTCCATGACATCGACGTCTTCCGGCGAGGGGCTCTGGTCCTCGTTGCCGAAGATGCCCAGCACCGGGCACTTGATCCGGTCCACCAGTTCGATGGCGGGAATGCCGCCCATGGGCAGCCGGACCCGCCCGCCATACAGCATCGTCATGGCCCGGTACCGGGGGTTGGTCGCGGCGCCGACCCAGGCGACCCGACCGCCCCAGCAGTGGCCCAGCAATCCGATGCGCGCGGCATCCACATCCTCCCGCGCCGCCAGGAAATCGAAGGCGGCGTTCAGGTCCGCGATGGTCCAGTCGTCGCGAAAACCCGCACGCTTGACCGCCATCTCGTCCGTCTTCGGCCACCAGTGGAAGATGAACGGAATTGCCGTGACATAGCCGTTCGCCGCCATTCTTTCGCCGACATCCAGCGTGAACGTATCGTTTTCCAGCCCGGTGTGCCCGACGGGAATATGCTGCGCCACGACCATGCCGGGAAACGGCCCCGCGCCTTCCGGTTCGAAGACGAAGACCTCCATGGGGCTGTCGTTCACAACCAGCGTTTCGATCCTGTACATGCTTTCCTCCCTGCATATTTGTACCGGTCGTTTGATCGACAGTACCGCGCATCCGGTTCGGCGGGTAGCCGAATTCGGGCTGTTGCTCCGGCGGTCGGCGGGTTCACGGGCGAAGACGGGCGACAAGTGCTGACCCGTGGTCTATTTTTCGCTGGATTCGGTCGCCCTGTTTCGGTCGAATGGCGCAATTCAGAAATGCAGCAAGGATATAGTGACCGATGAGTGACGACGATCTGGCGTTCCGTGGCGTAAAGGTTCTCGATGCCTCGCAGGGCGTGGCGGGGCCGCATTGCGGCATGCTGCTGGCGCAGCACGGCGCCGATGTGGTGAAGCTGGAACCGCTGGCGGGCGACTGGGGCCGGGCCATCGGCAAGCAGCACGGCCAGCACTGCGCGCACAGCATCCCCTTCAACCGGGGCAAGAAGAGCATCGCGCTGGACTTCAAGAGCGCCGACGGACTCGCCATCGCCAAAAAACTCGCCAGCGAAGCGGACGTCATCCTGGAGAACTACCGGCCGGGCGTGATGGCGCGCTTCGGGCTCGATTATCCCGGCGTCGTGAAGGGCAACCCGTCGGTGGTCTACCTGTCGATTACCGGCTTCGGCCAGGAAGGCCCGAACGCCAGCCTGCCGGCGACGGATTCGGTCATGCAGGCCTATTCCGGGCTGATGTCCGCCACCCGCGATTCCGGGGGCATGCCGACGCGTGTGGGGTTGCTGGCCATCGATATCTCCACCGGGCTGTACGCGTTCCAGGCCGTGGCGCCGGCGCTGTACCGCAGGGCGATGACCGGCAAGGGGAAACGGATCGCGACCAGCCTGATGGAAGCCATCGGCGCCTTCCAGGCGGCCAAGATGGTCGAGTACCAGCTTGAAGGGGACGCCGTTCTACCGTCCGGCGTACCGGTCGGCACCTTCGAATGCAGCGACGGCTATATCAATATCAACGGCCGCCGCGATGCCCATTACGTCGCCTTCTGCAAGGTGATCGGCCGCGACGATCTGGCGACCGACCCGCGCTATGCGACCGTTGCCGCCCGCTTCGAGAACGAAGCCGAACTGATGGCGATAATGCGCGAAGGGGCGAAGAAGCTGACCGTGGCGGAACTGCATGCGGCGCTGAACGACGGCGGCGTGCTGAACGCGCCCGTGCATGATTACGGCGATTATTTCAACGATCCGCATGTCAGGGCGGTGAATGCCGTGCAGTGGATCGACCATGCGGATGTCGGCCGCGTGCCCTTCCCCAACATTCCCGGCCTGCCGCCCGCGCGGCAGGGCGATCCGCTGGCGCATTCACCGTATATCGGCGAACACAGCCGGGAAATCCTGCGCGGAATCGGCTATGACGACGCCGCCATCGATGCGCTGGGCGCGAACGGCGCGGTCGGGATATGGGAACAGGCGCAGGCGGCGGAATGAGTCTTCGCTGAAGCTTACAACTGCGCCTCGTAGTCCATATCCGCACCGAGGACCCGGATGATATGGATCGTGGCATCGCTGATCCGATACAGGATCAGATGGCGGTTTGCGGGAAACTTTCTGTAACCTGGCCGGACTTCGTTGCAACGGACGCCAATTTCAGGGTTTTCGGCGATAAGCCTGAACGCTGCCGTCAATTGGTCGTGGTATCTGTCTGCTTGTCGCTCGCCCCAGTTCTCGAAAGAGTATCGCCAGATATCGATAATATCCTGCTCCGCCAGAGTCTGGATATGAAGACTGAACATCCCGGTTGTTTCAGGTTGTCAGTCGCCGGGCTTTCTGCCGGATCGCTTCCATATCCAGAATGCCGGCGTCGTCGCTCTGCTCTCCTTCGATCAGCGCCGCCCGCAACGCCTGCAATTTCAGGGCCCGATAGTCACTATCGGAAAGGATGACCGCAACGGGTTTGCCGTTTCGGGTCACACCGACGGGGGCTTTCTGCGATTTCATGAGCAATTCGCCAAATTCCCGTTTGGCATCGCTTGCGGTGTAAATATCCATCCAGACCGACCTGTAATCAAATTGATCAATTTAGATAAGATAATCAGTTTAATTACAGTTATCAAGGCAGGCCGCTGGTTCCTACGCCGCCAGAAATCCCTTGCCCGCCGCCGCGAGGTCGCTGATCAGTTTCGCCGGTTTCCAGCGGTCGCCGTAGCGGTCCTGCCATTGCAGCATCGTGTCGTGGATATTTTTCACGCCGATGCCGTCGGCCCAGTACATCAGCCCGCCCTTGTAGCGCGGAAAGCCGAAGCCGTTGACCCACATGACGTCCACATCGCTGGCGCGGTAGGCGATGCCCTCCTCGATGATCTTCGCCGCTTCGTTGACCGAGGCAAACAGCAGCCGCTGCAGGATTTCGTCATCGGTGAATTCGCGCTGCTCGATGGCCAGGTCCTTCACGACGCCGGCGATAACCTCGGTCACCAGCGGGTCGGGCCAGGGGGTGCGGTCGCCTTCCTTGTACAGATACCAGCCGGCGCGAGTCTTCTGGCCGTGACGGCCCATTTCGACCAGCTTGTCGGGAATCGGCAGCTTGCGGTAACCGTTCGGGTTCAGCGAGGCGCGGTATTTGCGGACCGCGTAGCTGATGTCCAGCCCGGCGAGGTCGGCGACCGCGAAGGGGCCCATCGGATAGCCGAATTCGACCATGACCCGGTCGACCTGCTGCGGCGTCGCCCCTTCCTCGACCAGGATGTTCATTTCGGTGCCGAAGGGCCCGCGGCTGCGGTTGGCCAGGAACCCGTCGCAATTGCCGCACACCACGCCGACCTTGTCGAGCCGCCGGGACAGTTTCGTGCAGGTGGCGACGATATCCTTGCCCGTCGCCTTGCCGCGCACGATTTCCAGCAGCTTCATGACATTGGCCGGGCTGAAGAAATGCGTGCCGATCACCGATTCCGGCCGGTTGGTCGCGCCGGCGATTTCATCGATATCCAGGGTCGAGGTGTTCGTCGCCAGCACCGCATCCGGTTTCATGATCTCGTCCAGCCGGGCGAAGACCGCCTTCTTGACGTTCATTTCCTCGTAAACGGCCTCGATGACCATATCGACGTTCCGGATCGCGTTGAAGTCGAGCACCGGTTCAATGAGCGCGAGGCGTTTGGGCAGGTCTTCCGCCGGCATGCTGCCGCGTTTCACGCTGGTTTCGTAATTGGCCGTGATCCTGGCGATACCGTAATCCAGCGCCTCCTGGCTCATATCCAGCAGCTTCACCGGAATGCCGGCATCGGCGAAAACCATGGCGATGCCGCCGCCCATGGTGCCGGAACCGATCACCGCGGCGCTGTCGACATTGCGCGCGGCGATGTCCTTGCCGATATCGGGAATCTTGTTGGCCTGGCGCTGGGCGAAGAACGCGTAGCGCATCGCCTTGCCCTGGTCGAGATTGGCGATTTCGTCGAACAGGTCGCGTTCCCGCTGCAGGCCCTCATCGAAGGGCAGGGTCACCGCGGCCTCGACGCATTTGATCGCCTGCAATGGCGCGATCTGGCCGCGCGCCCGTCGTTCCACCGTCTTTCGCGCGGCGTCGAACATGCCCGGATCGGCTTTCGCCTCGGCCAGTTTTTCGTCACGGTCGCGAATGCGCGGCAGCGGCCGGACATCGGCGATTTCCGCCGCGAAGGCGATGGCGGCGGATTGCAGGTCGTCGTCCGCGACCACCCGGTCCAGAATGCCCAGTTCGCAGGCTTCCGGGGCCGGGATATGACGGCCCGTGGTGATCAGTTCCAGCGCCTTCTTCGGGCCGACGATACGGGGCAGCCGCTGGGTGCCGCCGCCGCCCGGCAGCACGCCCAGCGTGACTTCCGGCAGGCCGACTTTGGCGCTTTTCGCGGCAATCCGGTACTGGCAGGACAGGGCGGTTTCCAGCCCGCCGCCCAGCGCGAAACCGTGGATCGCGGCGACGATCGGTTTCGAACTGTCGTCGATGATCGGGCGATAGGTCAGGCCGGCCTCGGTCTTGGGCTTGCCCAGGTGCTTGATATCCGCGCCGGCGATAAAGGCGCGCCCGGCCCCGGTGAACACCATGGCCTTCACTTCGGGGTCGGCATTGCCCTGGTTGACGCATTCGATAATGCCTTCCGGTACCCCGGGGCTCAACGCGTTGACCGGGGGATTATCGACCGTGATGATTCCGATCGCGCCCTGTTTTGAAAATTTCACCAGTTCGGCCATTTGTCCCGCTCCCCGTTTCGGTATTGAATTGCCGGTATTGTATGGGGCGCTGCCGGATTGTGGTAGTGACTACGGGGATGTGAAGCGAATCGGGGGAAATCATGGGACCGTTGACGGGGTTGAAGGTTGTCGAGATCGCCAGTATCGGGCCGGGGCCGATGTGCGCGATGCTGCTGTCCGATCTGGGCGCCGATGTGCTGCGGATCGACCGCGCCGCCGAAGTCGGCTCCAGCCCGCGTGTACCGCATGAATACATGCTGCATAACAGGGGGCGCCGTTCCGTCGCGGTAGACCTGAAAAACCCCGACGGCGTGGAAACCGTCCTGAAACTCATCGAAGGCGCGGATGCGCTGGTCGAGGGGATGCGTCCCGGCGTCACCGAGCGCCTCGGCGTCGGCCCGGAGGATTGCTTCGCCCGCAATCCGAAACTCGTCTACGGCCGGATGACCGGCTGGGGACAGGAGGGGCCGATGAAAATGGCCGCCGCGCATGACATCAACTACATCGCGCTGACCGGCGCGCTGCACGCCATAGGCACGCCGGAAGCGCCGATCCCGCCGCTCAACCTGGTGGCCGATTTCGGCGGCGGGGGCATTTATCTCGCCTTCGGAATCATGAGCGCGCTGTGGGAGGCGAACCGCACCGGCAAGGGACAGGTGGTCGATGCCGCGATGATCGACGGCGCCTCGTCGCTGATGGCGGCCTGCTACGGCTACCTGGCCGGCGGGTTCCACCGCGACGAGCGCGGGGTGAACCGGCTCGACGGCGGCTCGCATCACTACAATGTCTACAAGACCCGCGACGGGAAGTTCGTCAGCGTCGGATCGAACGAGCCGCATTTCTACGCAATGCTGCTCGATGCGCTTGGCCTCGCGGGCGAGGACCTTCCGGCGCAGGGCGATCAGTCGAAATGGCCGGAAATGAAGGCGCGCATCGGCGCGATTTTCCTGACAAGGACCCGCGACGAATGGTGCGCGATCATGGAAGGCACCGATATCTGTTTCGCCCCGGTGCTGAGCATGGGTGAAGCTCCGTCGCATCCCCACAACGTGGCGCGCGAAACCTTCATCACCAACGCCGGTATCGTGCAGCCGGGCCCGGCGCCGCGGTTCAGCCGCACACCGGGCAAGATCCAGCGACCGCCCTCGACGCCGGGTCAGCATACGGATGAGGCGCTGGCCGACTGGGGCATTTCCGCGGACCGGATCGCCGCGCTGCGAAAATCCGGCGCGGTTGCGGGTTAGCCCGGATCGCGGTCGGTTGGAATCGCATGTGGCGATCCAACCGACCGTTTGAATCCGCTTTTTCCATTGATTCGTTTCAGGTCAGCTTGATGACCTTGCCGTCCCGGTGCGACCGCTCCATGGCGTCGATAAGCGCATGGCGCACGATGGCGTCGCTGAAATCGGGCGTGTCCGCCTTCCCCGACTGCAACGCGCCGGCAAAGCGGGCATAGGCCTGCGCGACGTTCCTGCCCGGATCGGACGCCAGGCCCGCCGGAATCACCGTATAGTGGGCCGGCGGGGTTACTTCCGCCAAAGTCCCGCTGCCGACGGCCATGTGAAGTTTTGTCGGCCCGATGTTGAGCGAATTGGATGTCAGCACCAGGGTTCCCTTGCGGCCGTAGATCTCCATGCAGATGCCGCTTGCGTTCTGGGGCACGCTGGCCACCTGATAGGCCACTTCCGCACCGCTTTTCAGTACGCCCGCGGCGGTGACGGTATCCGGCGCGTCAACGGGGAAATCCGCCCCCGTCACTTCATGCTTCCACATCGTGATACGCGTCGTTACCCGCGCGCTGATCTCGGCGAATTCGCCCAGGATATGGCACAAGGCATCGATGGAATGCCCGCCCGGGATGGTCATCGGGTTCGCGCCGTTCTTGCGGATTCCCTGCCAGATGCGGCCATCGCCGCGCGTGGGGATCGAATTGACCATCACCTTCAGGTTGGCGGTCACGATGTCCCCGATATCGCCATTGGCGACAATGTCGCAGGCATACATTATCGCCGGATCACTTCGCCCCTGCAGCCCGACCAGCGTCTTTACCCCGGCCGCTTTTGCGCCGTCAGCCATTGCCGTCGCATCCGCCAGGTCGGCCCCCAGCGGCCATTCGCAGCATACGGGCTTCTTCGCCTTTATCGCCGCCATGACCAGTTGCTTGTGCAGCGGCACGCGCACAACGACCGCGACAAGGTCGATTTCCGGATGCGCGACCATCTCGTTCATATCGCTGAAGGCGAGCCCGGCGCCGAACTTCGCCGCCGAGGCTTTCGCGGTCTCTTCATGCGCGGTGCAAACGGCCTTCAGCTCGTAGCCCGGCAAGGCCTGCAATGCCGGCACATGCGCATTGGCGCCCCAGCCGCTACCGCCCGGCGTCACGGTCGCCCCGACAATTCCCACCCTGATTCTGTCTGCCATGATTTTTTCCTTTGCTTGCGTTCAATTGCCAGGCATCGCCTGACGGTAGATCGTAGCACGCCACGCCGCACAGGCCGACTCCCGCAATAAGCTCCGGGCGTGCGGCTGTCCCAATCGTGGGCGTTATCGCCGCCAGTCGATCCAGTCGCACAGGGCCTCGCCCATGATCCGCTTCTTGTCGGCGTCGGTAAGCCAGTCGATCTCCTGGAAGTGCGTCACGCATTGCCGCCACGAGCAGGGCATCTTCGTGATGTCGGTGCCCCAGAACAGCCGGTCCGGGCCGAAGGCGTCATACATGGCGCGGTAGTGTTTGTGCAGGCTCTTGAAGGGATATGCGTCATCCGCGTAGAACGGACCGCCCGTCAGCTTGACCGCGACATTGGGAAAACGCGACAGCGCCGTCAGCTCGTTCATCTTCGGAAACGCCGCATCGCCCTTCGCGCCCCGCAGCGCGCCCATATGGTCCACCATCAGCTTCAGTCCCGGGTGGCGTTCCGCAATTTCGCCCAACTGCGGCATCCAGTCGCCGGCCAGCAGGGCCAGCGGCATGCCGGCTTCCTCCGCGGCGGGCCACAGCCAGTCCAGCGTGCCGTCCACCGGCCAGTTCCGGTTTGCCGGCTTGTTGAAATAGAACCGGAAACCCAGTACGCCGGGACGGTCTTTCCAGGTTCTGATGAAGGTCGGACTCTCCGGCCGGTCGAGCGGCGGGTAGGCGAGGATCCGGAAACGGTCGGGAAAGGCCTGCACGGCCTCGACCGCCTGTTCGTTGGAATCCGGGTCCCAGCTCGCGGGCGGATGGATGACAGCGCCGTCGATGCCCGCCGCGTCCATGTCGCGGATGGCGTCCTCGACCAGATAGGGCGCCGTCTGATGGGGCGGCGTCCCGATCCCCTTGCGCCAGAGATGGATTTGCGCGTCTATAATCGGCATCTGTTTTCCCCCTCAGCCTGCCTGGGGCCTTGCCTTGTGGGGCCGGCCCTGCGATTCGTTCCCGCCATCAGTGTAGCCCAACATCGATTTCCGGAGAAACAGCAGCCATGAAGGTCAAGGCGAACGGCATCACCATCAACTGCCGTATCGACGGCAACTCGGTCGGTGACTGGGTGACTCTGGTGCCCGGCATCGGCAATGACCTGACCTTCTGGGACGCGCTGGCGCCGGCGCTGGCGCAGGATTTCCGGATATTGCGTTACGACCCGCGCGGTCATGCCGGAAGCGATACGCCGACGGGGCCGTATTCCTTCGACGATGCCGTCGGAGACGTTGCCGGACTGTGGGATGCGCTCGCCATCAAGCGGTCGCATGTCGTCGGACTGGGATTCGGCGGCTCGACCGCCTTCGGCATCGCAATCGGCCATCCGCGTCGCACCATCAGCCTGGTGCCGTGCTGCTGCCGGGCGGTCATGACCGAAGAATTTGCCGCCAACTGGCGCCAACGCCTCACGATGGTGGAAGAGACCGGCATGGAGGGTCTGGGCGCGGCGACCGTCGAGCGCTGGTTTACCGAGCCTTTCCGTCGCGAAAATCCCGAGACAATAGAGGCGGTGCGCCGTATGTTCCTGCGCACGACCGAAGCCGGCTTTCGCGGTTTTATCGCGGCGTTCCTGGGCCTCGACTACCGTGCGGGCATCGGCGGCATCAGCGCGCCGACTCTCCTGATTGGCGGCGGCGAGGACCGCGGCGGCGGGCCGCGCGAGATCATGGCGCAACTGGCGACCGAAATACCGAACGCCCGCCACCATGTCATCGAAGGCGCCAGCCATATCTGCAACATCGAACGCCCGGATGCCTTCAACACCGCGGTCGCCGCGTTTCTGCGCGAGCACCGGGAGAGATAAGATGCTATATCTTCAATAAGATAAATCAGATTCACATGTTGGTTGGATCGCCTCTGGCGATTCCAGACAGACACGATCTGATCTAGTAAACCGCCTTGCGGAAGAACAGCGCCTGGCAATTGCATTTGTCGGTGCGCTGTGCGCACAGAAATTCGCCGCGGTCGCATTGTTCGCGCCAGTAGCTGTCCTGCCGGGTCCAGAATTCGAATCCCAGGCGTTCCATCACGCCCTCGATATTGGTGGAGCCGGGCCCGCGCTTGAAGGTGGCGATCAGCTTGTCGCCGCCCAGCCCGACCAGCTTGTCATGCACGATGGTCAGCAGTTTCGAGCCGATTCGCTCGCCCCGGTATTCGGGCAGCACGCCGACTGTCTGGATCACGCCGATGGTGCCTTCCTCATCCGCCTTGCGCAGGTCGTCCGGAAAGTCCGTTACCCGGTTATCGAGGAATTCTGCCAGCGTGTTCTTCTTCAACACGGTGCCATGCGCGAAGCCGATGAGTTCGTCGTCATCCGACAGGCACAGCACCATATAGGCATTCGGCCCTTTCGAAATCGCCGACGGGTTCGGGAAATAACCCTTGCCCGAAATGCGGTCGGCCAGCGCCAGAACCTGTTCCTGAAACAGTGGGGTATAATCTTCGAAATGCATCTCCGGATCCTCCTGCGCCGATGGATCGCCTGTGTTACAGCGGTATCGGCGCCTCATTGTAACGCGAATTTATCCAAAAGGGTCCCGTGAATACGTTCACAGGAACCCGGCGGCAAATACACCGTTGATTCAAGTCAAGGCGGCGTGCGCATCGTAAGGCGCATTCTGGTCGCAATTCCACGAGGAAAGGGAGTTCTGCCATGCAGGCCAAGGATATCATGACGGTCAATGTCATTTCGGTTACCGAGGATACGGCGGTGCATGAAGTCGTGTCGCTGCTGCTGCAACACCGGATCAGTGCGGTCCCGGTTGTCGACCAGGACAGGAAGGTCATCGGTATCGTGAGCGAAGGCGACCTGCTGCGGCCGGAAGGCGACGCGCGAAGCCCGCTCAATCGGCCCTGGTGGCTGGAGGCTGTGTTCGCGGGGAAAACCGTTGATTTCGAAAAATCGCACGGCCGTACGGTTGGTTCGGTCATGACGCGGAACGTATTTACCGTTGATCCGGAAATGCAGGCGACCGAAATCGCCGGGCTTCTGGAACGACATCACATAAAGCGCGTCCCGGTGGTCGACGGCGGAAAACTGGTCGGGATCGTCAGTCGCGCCAATCTGCTGCACGGCCTTGCCGGCGCGATCGTCGAACGGCACGATCCGGGTGCCGCAAAGGACCGGGAAATGCGCGATAAACTGCAGCAGATGCTGCTGGACGAGCACGAACTGGATACGGTTCTGGTCAATGTCATGGTTTCCGATGGCAGGGTAAGGCTATGGGGCGTGGTCGAAAACGCGGAGGAAGCCGAAGCGGCCGAGCGGGCGGCGAAGGCCTTGCCCGGTGTGACGCAGGTCGAAAACAATCTCGGTCGGGGGCCGCTGACGGGCGTTCCGGTCTGATTCGTGTGATGGACGCGGCGGCAGGTCCCTCTTGGCCGGCGCGGCCCGATCCTCCATAGTTGGCGCAATTATGGAACACTTCAGGGGGACCAGACCATGACGCGGCATATCGGGGCGCTGCTGCCGGCGACCAACACGACCATCGAAACCGAATACAGCCGGCTGCCGCAGGATGTGCTGCAGTTCCACTATGCGCGCTGCGACAAGGGCGGCGGTTCGCCCTTCCATCCCAGCAAGGATGAAGACGTCGCCTATCAGTCGAAGATGCTGGGCAAGGCCAGGGTCGAGGTGATCGGTCTGATCCAGACCTCCGCCAGCCTGTTCGAGGATGGCTATGACGCGCGGGTGAAGACGCTGATCACCGACAATTCCGGCATTCCGGCCCTGACCTCGGCGGAGGCCATCGGGGCCGCGGCCAAAGCGCTGGGAGTCAAGCGGGTCGCCATCGTCACCCCCTATTCGACCGAGGTGATCGAGCGCGCGGCGGCATACTACAGGACCGGCTTCGGGCTGGAGGCCGCGGCGCTGGAAGCCTTCCAGGCGACCGACGCCTATGCGATTTTCAGCCTCGGCGCCGAAAATGCGACCGCGGCCTTCGAGCGGCTGGATTCGCCGGAGGTCGAGGCCTTTATCGTCCCTGGCGGCAACTTCCAGACCATGCCGCATATCGAGGGCTGGGAAAAACAGTTCGGCAAGCCCGTGATCGCCACCAACCCGGCGCTGGTCTGGGCCAGCATGAACCTGCTCGGCATCACCGACAGGATGCCGGGGCTGGGCCGGCTGCTGGCGGAGATGCCGAAGGGGTAACCGGCCCCTTTTTCCCTTACGGCATGCCCTTCTGCTTCCCTTACGGCATGCCCTTCTGCACTTTCGGGAAGACTTCCTCCGCCATCAGATGAAAGGAATCGAGCACCTGCCCCTGCGGCATGCCGATGCCCTGCACGCTCATGATGATGTGGTTCACGCCCAGCACTTCGTTGTAGCGCAGCATTTCCTCCGCCACCTCGTCCGGGTCGCCGACGATGAAGCGGTCGCGGGCCAGTTCCTCGTAATCCTGGGTGATGTCGCGGTCGCCCGCCGCCATCGCCTTGTCCTGTCCCCATTCGGCATAGACGTCATACATGGACTTGATATACGGCCCGGCGACCTTCACCGCCTCGTCATGGGTGCGGGCGCAGAACACCTCGCGCCGCATCGGCAGTTCCTTCGGGAAGGGCTTGCCGACCCGGTCCAGTTCCTCCCGGTAGATATCCATCTGGCGCCGGAAGGTTTCCATTTTCTGGTGCGGATTCAGGTACCAGCAATCGCCCAGCCGCGCGGCGCGGCGGATCGCGTTGTCCGCATTCGCGCCGATCCAGACCGGCGGGTGCGGGTCCTGCTGCAGCGGCGAGGAAATGCCCGCATTGTCCAGCTCGAACCTGTCGCCCTTCATGGTGACGCTTTCCTCGGTCCACAGCCGCCTGATCGCTTCCAGGTTCTGCTCGAATCCCTTCACGCCTTCGCCCTTCTTCACGCCGAAGGCCTTGTACTCCACATCCCGGTAGCCGAGCGCACAGCCGAAGATCATGCGCCCGCCGGACATCAGGTCCATGGTCGCGAACGTCTCCGCCACCTCCAGCGGGTTGTGCAGGGTCAGCAGCACGATGCCCGCGTTCAGCCGCATGTCCGGCGCCTCCGCCATGACCCGGCAGAGATAGGGAATCTGCGTCATCTCCCGGTGCGGATAGGAGGAAAAATGCGAGCCCTTGGTGATCGAATCATAGCCGAGCCGGTTGAGAACCCGGGCCTGCTCCATCAACTCCTCGAACCGGGCCGGCATGTCGTCGTTCCAGTCGAACACGCCGCGCTGCATCACGCCGAACTGCATTTTCTTCTCGGTCATTATTTTCTCCTCGATTACGCCGCCCGTCATCGCGCGGACGCTCATTCCGGTGGCCATGTTAAACGCCTTCGCCCGCGCCGCCCAGCGCGGGGCTTGCGTCGACGCGCCGGCCTCGCCGATACTTGGCCTATCGGACGACAGCGTCGGGAGGCAATCCATGACCAGCGTACTGACGGCGGAACAGGTTGCGGGATACCGTCATGACGGTTTTTATTTTCCCGTGGCCGGTATCGGTGCGGAACACGCGCGCCGGGCACGGGCGGACCTGGAAGCCTACGAGGCCGCCATGGGCGGCAAGCTGACTGAACTTGGCCGCGCCGCCCGCTACAAGCTGCATGTGAAGTTGCCCTGGGCGCATGGCATCGTCACCCATCCCGCGATCCTGGATGCGGTGCAAGCCCTGATCGGCCCGGACATCCTGGTCTGGACGAGCACGTTTTTCATCAAGGAACCGAAGACCCCGGCGGTCACCCTGTGGCACCAGGACGCGACCTATTTCGGCCTGCGCCCGCATGACCACGTCACCGCCTGGGTGGCGCTGAGCGAAGCCTCGGCGGTATCGGGCTGCATGACCTTCATTCCGGAAAACGGCGCGCCGCGGCTGTATCACCACAAGGCGAAGGCCGACCCGAACAGCATGAATGGCGGCGGCCAGACCATCGTCGAGGATTTCGACCGCGAATCCGGCGTGCGCGGCATGCTGAATGCCGGCGAATTCTCGCTGCATCACACGCTGTGTATCCACAGTTCCCCGCCGAACGAATCGGATGACCGGCGCATCGGCTACGGCATCAGCTATATTCCCGCCAGCACCCGGCATATCGGCACGACGCGGCAGCGCGCGATGCTGGTGCGGGGCGCGGACCGCTATGGGAATTTCGAGCTGGAGCCGCATCCCGGCGCGGATGCGGCCGCGAACCAGGCCGAATACGACAAGAGCATCGAAAGCTACAATACCGGCTATGCGGAACAGATCGCCTGGCACGAGGAAGGCCGCGTCCGCAGCTGACACGGGAAAAGCGCAACGAGGGAGAGGACGCCATGTCACTGACACGCAAGGAAGCCAACCGGATCGCCGATGCGGCAATCGCGAAGGCCGAAGCACTGGGCATCGGCATCAATGTCGCCGTGGTGGACAGCGGCGGGCGGCTGATCGTCTTCCAGCGCATGGATAACACCACCTGGGCGGGGATGTATGGCAGCCAGGGCAAGGCCATCGCTTCCGCCGCCTTCGGCCGCTCAAGCGCCGAGTTGCAGGAACGCGCCGGTCATCCGACCCTGATCGGCATCCGCGTGGCGGAAGGCGATCACATGATCTTCGGTCAGGGGGCGATGCCGGTCTTCCGCGACGGAAGGGTCATCGGCGCCTGCGGCGTCGGCGGCGGCACCGCGCAGGAGGACGAGGATTGCGCCGTCGCGGGAATTGCCGCGCTTGGGCAATAACGCGCCGTCAGCTCGATTCTGGTTTCCATTACAGGATTCAAGGCGGCCTGCCATAATCTGACTGACACGCCCGGTCCGCACGCGTAACGTCGGCGGATGGCGGTATCAAATCTTTGGGGGATGGCATGGCGTTACTTATCGTCAATCTGGACAGGATGATCGGCAACGCGGCGGAGTGGATTGACACTATCGCCCGGCAGATGCCCGGAATGGAGGTCCGGATATGGCCCGATATCGGCGATCCGGCAGATATCGAGTATCTTGCCTTCATGCGGCCCGATTTTGGCGTCCTGCCGGACCTGCCCAATCTGAAGGCGATGTTCTCCCGCTCCGCCGGCGTGGACGACTTCATCAACCATCCGAGAATCCCCAAGGTGCCGCTCGGCAAGGTGGAGCCGTCGCGCGGCGACCCGATGATGACCGAATATGTCGTCATGCATGTGCTGCGGCTGCACCGCGACATGCCCCGCTACCAGCAGGCCCAGGCCGAGAAGGAATGGTACCGGGTGCCGATTGTCCGGCCGGAACAGCGGCGCATCGGGTTCCTGGGCTATGGCATGATGGCCAAGGCGCCGGCGCTGGTGCTGAAATCGCTGGAATTCGACGTGAAGGCCTGGGTCCGCAGCCCGCGGGAAAAGGAAGAAGTGCCGATTTTCCACGGCAAGGACCAGCTTGCGGCCTTCCTCAGCGAAACCGATATCGCGGTCTGCCTGCTGCCGCTGACAAGGGAAACCGAAGGCATCTTCTGCGCCCGCACCTTCGCGATGATGCCGAAGGGCGCGATGCTGGTGAATGTCGGCCGCGGCAGGCATGTGGTCACGGAAGACCTGATCGCTGCGCTGGATTCCGGGCAGTTGTCCTATGCCGCGCTGGACGCGCATCACCCGGAACCGCTGCCGCCGGAAAGCCCGTTATGGGCGCATCCGAAGGTTACGGTCATGCCGCATGTGGCGCGGCGGCCAACCGTCGCCCTGCTGGTGGCCGGGATCGCCGAAAACATCAAACGGGTCGAAGCCGGCCAGTCGCTGCTGCAGGAAATCGACCCCGCATCGGGCTACTGAACGGCGGCGCCTGTTGCCGCGGAATTACGACAGCGTCAGTTCCCTGAAGCCGCCTTCGGCCACCGCGTCGCACCGTTTGCGGTAATCCGGGGCGCTGCCGCTGTAGCGGGCGAGGATGCGGGTCTGCTTGCCCTCGACATTCTGGTTCACGCCGGTCATCCAGGAATCGATCTCGTTGGACAGCAGCCCCTCGGCCTTTTCCCGCACGAAGCCGGTCCATTCCGCCATCGCTTCGGCTGTCGCATCCGCACGGGTCAGTCCGCGTTCGCGCATGAAGCGGATCAGGCGCTGGATCCATTCCACATTGTATTCGATGCTGCGCGGGATATTACCCAGCGCCGTATGCGGCCCCATCACCATGAACATGTTGGGGAAGTTTTCCACCATGACACCGACAAAGGTCTGCGGGCCGCCGGCCCATTTCCGCTTCAGTGGCAACCCGTTGCTCCCCCTGATATCGATATGGTCGAAGCTGCCGGTGATCGCATCGAAACCGGTAGCGTAGATGATGAGATCGAATTCGTAATCCTTCTCGCTGGTCCGCAGCCCCTTCGCCGTAATGCGCTCGATGGGCGTGTCCAGGATGCTCACCAGTTCCACATTGGGCTGGTTATAGACCTCGTAGTAGCCGGATTCCTGCGGCACGCGCCGCGTCCCGAAACCGTGATCGTCGGGGATCAGCATTGCCGCCGTCTTCGGGTCCTTCACCCGTTCGCGGATCTTTTCGGCGACGAAATCGGACAGTTCCCGGTTCGCGTCCCGGTCGGTCAGGATATCGCGGAAATTGCCCTGCCAGATGCCGAAGCCGGGCGAGGCGTAGAGTTTTTCCCAGAAGGCCCGGCGTTCTTCCGGCGTCACCTCGAAGGTGCCGCGCGGGTCGATCGTATGGACGAAGCAGGCAAAGGTTTCCCGGCAGCGCCTGAACAGTTCCGGGTATCCTTCTCGGATCCGCTGCATTTCGGCCTTGTCGATGGGCCGGTTGTGCAGCGGCGTGCACCAGTTGGGCCGGCGCTGGAACACGGTCAGGTGGCCGACCGTTTTGGCGACTTCCTGAATGGTCTGCACCCCGGTCGCGCCGGTGCCGATGACGGCGACGCGCTTGCCTTCGAAACTGACGGGTTCATGCGGCCAGCGCGCGGTGTGGAAGGACGGCCCCTCGAAATCCTCGATCCCCGGGACGCGCGGCATGGTCGGCATCGACAGCGGCCCGATCGCCATGACCAGGAACCGCGTCCGGTGGCGGCTGCCGTCCTCCAGGATGACGTCCCAGCTGCTGGTGGCGTCGTCGTAATGGGTGGCGGTCACGCGGCTGGAAAACTGTATGTCGCGGCGCAGGTCGAACTTGTCCGCGACATAATTGAGATAGCGCAGGGTTTCCGGCTGCGGCGAAAAATGCTCGGTCCAGTCCCATTCATCCAGCAGTTCCTGGGAAAAGGAATAGCCATAGGAATAGCTTTCGGAATCGAACCGTGCGCCGGGATAACGGTTCCAGTACCAGGTGCCGCCGACACCGGTGCCCGACTCGAACACCCGCACCCGCATGCCCAGCTGGCGCAGCAGATGCAGCTGGTACAGGCCGGAAATACCCGCACCGACAATGACGGCGTCGTAGTCCAGGTCGTCTTCCGGCCTTTCGCTGGCCTGTTCTTCCTGCAGGGCGCTCATTTGCAGTCCTTTTTAAATATTTGGAGGCAATTTACGGCGGCGATCCGCCAGACTGCACTCAGGCTATCCATTGAATTCGTGCCATGCAAGCGGCGACAAAAGGTTTGTGGCACCGGATATCGGCATTTTACAGGCATTGCCGGGACCCGCATCCAGATTTACCCGCCGCAATTTTTCCGGGCCTGGATCGGTGGGCAGGGCACCGTGCCGTAGGAACAGAACACGCAACAATCGCCCCGATTTGGCTTGAGTACTGTAGCGCAGCCCTTGCAGTCATAGAACCACTGGCACGTATCGGTCGGCATGGTTTCCGTTTCGGTATGCCCGCATTCGGGGCAGGTGATATCCGATTGCAGGGTTAGCTCACGCGGCGACGTTTCCATAGCGCATATCCGGTAATGAAAAGGAATATTCCAAGCAGCGGCAGCAGGACCGCATCCAGCATCCCCAGCACCGAGGACAGCCCCACGGCGCCAAGGACAATGACCAGCAGCGGCGTGAAACAGCACAGCGCCGTGACCATGGCGCCGATAACGCCCAGGCGGAGGAGTGATTTATTCGTCATGAATGCAGTATCCTTCCTGTAGCGACTACAGGATCAAGCGAAAAAGGAACGATGCGATGGCGACAATAGGCGAGGCATCCAGGCGCAGCGGAGTCAAGATTGAAACGATCCGCTATTACGAGCGGGAAGGCGTTACGCCAGCCCCCGACCGAACCGCAACGGGTCGCCGGGTCTACACGGAAAACGGGGTCTCGGTTCTGGTGTTTGTCAAACGGTGCCGTGACATGGGTTTTTCCCTGTCCGATGCGCGCGCATTATTGGCGTTGCGGAACGCAACAGACGACCAGTGCGACGAGGTTCGGTCGATATCCGAACGGCATATCGCGGATGTGCGCAATCGGATAGTAGCGCTGCGGCAACTGGAGGCAGCGCTGGAAGCGCTGGTTTCGGAATGCCGCAAAGGGCATACCGCATGCCCGGCCCTGGAAGAGCTCTTCACCGGCTGAAGATTAAGTGGATAGAAGGATCGTGCCCGCCGCCGCCAGCGCGGCGACCCGGTCGTCGTCATAGCCCAGCATATCCCGCAATATCTCCCGCGAATGCTGGCCCAGCACCGGCGCCCCCGCCGGGTCGCGGACCGGCGTGCCGCCCAGCCGCATCGGCGATCCCACGACCGGCACGGCGCCGAGGCTCGCATGCGGCGCCTGCCTGATCAGCCCGCTGGTCGTCATTTCTTCCGATTGCATGGCTTCGGCAATCGTGCGGATCGGTCCCGCCGGGACGCCGGCGGCGCGCATGGCGGCGATCCAGTTGCCGCGATCATCGCCGGCGAACAGCCCGTTCAGTATTTCGTTCAGCCGGTCCTTGTTGTTGACCCGCCCTTCATTGGTGGCGAATTCGGGGTTGCCCGGCAGGTCGGGACGTTTCAGCACTGTCAGGCAGAGCTTTCGGAAGACGGCATCGCCGGCGACTGTCAGCATGAAGGGGCCGTCGGCGGCGCTGTACGTGCCGACCGGCTGCGCCACCGGCGAGGAATTGCCAAATCGGGTGGCGTCCACCCCGGCGGTCAGGTAGCCGCTGGCGTAGGGGATCATTACCGCGCTGGCGGAATCGAACAGCGGCACGTCGATGCGCTGGCCCCTGCCCGAAACCTTGCGGCTGTACAGCGCGCCGAGGATCGCCTGCGATGCAAACATCCCGGCGAAGATGTCGATCAGCGACACGCCCATCCGCATCGGTTCGCCCGCCGGATCGCCGGTGACCGCCATCAACCCGCTTTCCGCCTGGATCACCGGATCGTACCCCGCCCGCGCGGCGAAGGGCCCGTCGCGGCCATAACCGGAAATCGAACAATAGATCACGCCGGGGTTGGTCGGCGTCAGGCTGTCGTAGTCCAGCCCGAAGCGCTGCATGATCCCGGCGCTGAAATTCTCCACCACCACATCGGCGCGGTCGGCAAGGTCCCGCGCCACCTGCCGGCCTTCCGGCGAAGCCATGTTCAGGGCGATGCTTTTCTTGTTGCGGTTGATGGCCAGGAAATAGCTCGATTCATCGCCCTTGGCCGGCGGCCGGAAGGCGCGGCTGTCATCGCCGCCTTTCGGATTCTCGACCTTGACGATTTCCGCGCCCAGGTCACCCAGTTGCATGGTGCAATAGGGGCCGGCAAGGACGCGGGTGAAATCCAGCACGGTGACGCCGGAAAGCGCGCCGGGTCGTTGTTCCGTTTTGTCGATCATGCACGGATCAGTACTGGATGCGCCGGGTCATCGCGCCGTCGACCACGAGGTTGACGCCGGTGATGAAGCTGGCCGCCGGGCTGGCCAGAAAGACGACCGCGTTGGCGACTTCCTGCGGGGTCGCCATGCGGCCCAGCGGGTTGTGTTCCAGGCTGGCCTGGAACAGTTCCGGGCTTTCCTTCCTGCGGATGTCCCAGACGCCGCCCTCGAAAAAGACATTGCCCGGCGACACCGTATTGGCGCGGATGCCCAGTTCGGCCCAGGCATTCGAGGCATTGGCCATATAGGCGATGATCGCGGCCTTCATGCCGCTGTAGGCGCGGATACCCTGCGAGGATTCCAGCGCCGCGGTGCTGGAAATGGATACGAACGAAGCCGCGTCCGATTTTTCCAGCCAGGGCAGCGCCGCTTCGGCGACACGGACCGTGCCCAGCATGTCCACTTCCATCATGCGGCGCCAGGCGTCTTCCCCCGCGCCGCCGGCCAGCGCGCTCACATTGGCGATCACGATATCGATCCCGCCCAGTTCGGCGGCGGCATCCCCGACCCATTTTGCGGTGGCTTCGGTGTCGGTCACATCGACGGCGCGGCCCGTCGCCTTCACGCCCTTCGCCGCCAGCGCCTTTACAATTTTGTCCACCGCCGCGCCGTCGCGGGCGCAGGTGGCGACGGCGCAGCCTTCCGCCGCCAGTGTTTCGGCGATGGCGCGGCCGATACCCCGCGTCCCGCCCGTCACAATCGCCTTTTTGCCCCTGAGTCCGAGATCCATGCCGATTCCTCCCTGTTGCGACCTGGGCTGATTATGCGCCATTCCATCCGGGATGCGAAGCCGGCTTGCCTGTCGCGGCGGCGGCTGTGCAGAATTGCCGCCGACGCGTATCCGCGCATGAAACGAAGGGAAAAATCATGACCACACGGGAAGAACTGCGGCAGAAGGGCGCCGCCATCCGCGAGAAACTGGGATTTGTCGGTACCAGCAATATCGGCACGCTGGCGCCGGGGCTGGAGCAGTTGACCGAGGAAATGGTGTTCGGGTCGGTCTGGGCGCGCCCGCACCTGGCGCTGGAAGACCGGATGCTGGCGGTGCTCGCCGCCCTGATGTCGCAGCAGCGGCTGCCGCAGTTGAAGCGCTATATTTCCGGGGCGCTGAACATCGGCGTACCTGCGCGGACGATCCAGGAGGTCTTCGTGCATTGCGCGCTGTATAACGGCTTTCCGGCGATGCTGAATGCGCTGATCGTGGCGAAGGAAGCCTTCGAGGCCGCCGGCGTCACGGTGCCCGAAACGGAAATGCCGAATCTCGATGCGGAGGCGCTGATGGGCCTTGGCGTCGAGACAATGAACAAGCTGCATGGCGACCGGGCGCAGAAGGGTTACGCCGCGCCGGACCACCCGGTGACCTCGCAACTCTATCCGACGGCGATTGCCTACGGCTACGGGGATATCTGGGGGCGGCCGGACCTCGACCACCGGCAGCGCGGAATCTGCGCCGTCGCCGCCTTTACCGCCATCGATTTCCTGCCGCAGGTGGCAAAATTCGGCCAGGCAGCCATGAATGCGGGGGTCACGAAACAGCAGGTGATCGAAACCATCATCCAGACCGGGCCCTATACCGGCTTTCCGCGCGCCCTGAACGCGCTGGTCGCCTTCAGCGAGGCAGTGGGCTGACGGCGCGGCGGGCTGTATGCTGCGCACGCGTATTTTTGTATTCAGGAGCATGCCATGTTTTACGATGACCCCAAGAAGCATAACCTGCGGCACAACCCGTTCAAGGCGCTGGTCGCGCCGCGCCCGATCGCCTGGGTCAGCACCATGGACGGCAATGGCGTGCTGAACCTGGCGCCGTTCAGCTATTTCAACGCGGTGGCGGACAGCCCGCCGATGGTGTTCTTCGCGCCGAACGGTCCCCGGCCCAGGGGCGGCGCGAAAGACACGCTGAACAATATCGAGGAAAGCAACGAATTCGTCGTCAATCTGTGCAGTTGGGAGCTGCGCGAGGCGATGAACAAATCCTCGGCGCATGTCGACCCCGGCGTGGATGAATTCGCGCTGGCCGGCGTGACGCCCGCCGATTGCGTGCATGTGAAGGCGCCGCGCGTGAAGGAAGCGCCGGCGAGCCTGGAATGCCGGTTCCTGACCCGCATCAGCATGCCGAGTTCCAACCCGGTATCGCGCAATACGATGATCATCGGCGAGGTGGTCGGCGTCCATATCGACGACCGGATCATCGAGGACGGGATGGTCAACACCGCCGCCTACCATCCGCTGGCCCGGCACGGCTACATGGATTACAGCGCGACCCAAACGGTCTTCGAAATGCTGCGGCCCGAAGATTGACCGGCTCGGGGCTTGCTTATACCTCGCCCTGTTCCTCCGCGCGGCTTTCCAGCACCGCCCGGTTATAAGCGGACATGACGTCCAGCTGATGGACGAAGCCGACGACCCGCATGACATAACGGTCGTTCACGACGGCGATATGTTCCTCATGGACGGAATCCATCAGCGCGATGGCCCGGTCCAGCGTGTCATCGGGGATCAGCGTCGGCGGGGGGCGCCGGGCGACATCATGCGCGGTCAGCCGGAAATCATTCGACATGTCGAAGGCAGAATCGCCGAGATCGTGCAGCGTGATCGTGCCCTCCAGTATCCCCATTTCGTCGACCACGAAGATTTCGCCGTAATAGGATTCCAGCAGCGATTGGCGGACCTCGCTCATGGAGGCCGTCGGGTCGACCGTTTCATATTCACTTTTCATTACGGTATCGATCCGGATCGAGCGCAGCAGGTTCTGTTCGCGGCCGCCCTTGACGTCCAGCCCGCGCAGCGCCAGCTGCCAGCTGAAAAAGGAATGCTTGAAGACGTGCCGGGTGATCAGCGATGCGGTTACCGTGGCGATCATCACGGCAATGGTGATTGCGTAGTTGTTGGTCAGTTCGAAAATCATCAGGATGGTCGAGATGGGCGCCCCCAGCACGGCGCCGGCGACAGCGCCCATACCGACAATCGTATAGGCGCCGTTGCCGGATGACAGTTCGGGAAACATCATCGTTGCGATGACGCCGAAGGCGCCGCCCAGCATCGCGCCCAGATACAGCGACGGCGAGAACACGCCGCCGCCGAAGCCGAATGCGAGGGTAATCGCCGTGGCCGCCGTCTTGGCGACCAGCAGGCCGATCAGCAGCCACAGCCCCATGCGCTCCTGTATCGCGGCGTCGGTCGCTTCATAGCCGACGCCCAGGACATGCGGGAAGGCCAGGGCGATGATCCCGACCAGCAGCCCGCCGCAGGCCGGACGCAGCCAGATCGGGATATTGGCCTTTTTCACGACATTCTGGGAGAAGGCGACGGAATGCATGAAGATGATCGCCATGATCGCGCTGATCACGCCCAGCAACGCAAAGGCCGGGAATTCAAGAAACGAGACGACCTGATATTCCCGGATGAGAAAGGCCGGGAAATCGCCGAAATAGATGCGGCTGACAATCGTGCCGGTCACCGACGCGATAACGATGGGCGCGAATGCTTTCAGCGCGTAATGGCCGATGACCACCTCCAGCGCGAAGAAGACGCCGGCGATCGGCGCGTTGAACGATGCCGCCACGGCCGCTGCGACGCCGCAGCCCAGCAGGGTCCGCGCCAGCGCCCGGCCGAGATGCAGCCTGTCGGCGACAAAGGCGCTGAGGGTCGCGCCCAGATGGACCACCGGCCCCTCGCGGCCTGCCGAGGCGCCGGCGCCAAGCGATATTGCGCTGATGACGGCGGATACGATACCGTCGCGCAGGTTCATTTCCGCATTGCGCAGGGTCGCGGCCTCGATGACGTCGGCAACCGCGTGCACGCGCTGGCCCGGCATCGCATACCGGAGCAGCAGCCCGACGACCAGCCCGCCGCCGGTGGTCGCCAGCAGGATCCGCCAGAAGGGCAGTTCGCCGGCCAGGGTGAAAACGGAATCGGAATCGAAACCGAGCGCGATTTCCTGGACCAGGGATATGGCTTCGCGGAAGACAATAGCCGCCCCGCCGCCGAGGAGGCCCACAACGGCCGCCAGGATCGTCAGAATGATCTGCTCGTTCTTGACCATCCGGCCAAGGCGCTGCAGGGGCTTTTCTAAGGGTCGAAAATGCAAAATCTTGCCATGAACATAGCGCTTGCCGCTATCGCTTGTGCATTAATACAAAGATTCGGTCTGGCGGCAACGTGCGTGCCGGTTGAGGCAACCGCTATCCCTCGAGCTCGGCGCGCTCCAGCTCCTGCTCGGTGACCACGCGGTTCCGGCCGGTGGCCTTCGCGTGATACAGGCCCTGGTCGGCGCGCTGGATCAGGTCGGGCAGCGGTTCGCCCGGCTTGAAGACCGCCACGCCCATCGACATGGTGATATTGCCGAAATCCTCGCCGGTCGCTTTCTTCCGTATCCGTTTGGATGCAACAGTGGTCCGGATTTTTTCGGCGAAGCTCTGCGCCCAGTCAATGTCGACCCTCGGCATGACGATGGCGAATTCCTCGCCGCCATAGCGCGCCGGCGTGATATTGTCGGTATCCTCGGTTGCCTGCCGCAGGATCATGCCGACAAGCTTCAGGACCTGGTCCCCAACCTGGTGCCCGTAATTGTCGTTGAATTTCTTGAAATGATCGATGTCGCCCAGCATCAGGCAGAGGCTGTCGCCGGACTCCATCACGTCGGCGGCTTCCTGGCGCAGGCAAGTGTCGAAATACTTGCGGTTCGCAATGCCGGTCAGGGCATCGGTCATCGCATCCTTCTGCGAATTTTCGAGATTCTGGCGAAGTGTCCGAATTTCGCCTGACGATTTTTCCAGACGGCTTTTCAGCAATGCATTCTGCGCCTGCATATCCTTGGTATCGGAAACCAGCGATTCGACGGCCCGACGCAGGGCGTCCAGATCATCGGCGCGCGCCATGTTGCCCAGGTTGTTTTCCAGGGATTCGCTGTAGGTATCGGCGCCGCTACTCGCTTCCTTCAGGAAACCGAGAACCGTTCCTATCGATTTTTTAATGGCCTCTCCCGCAGTTGCGACGGCCGACGCCGCGCTGTTTTCCGTCAGGTACTCATCGTACAGGGACTGGTTCTGTTCCGGCGTGAAGGGCTGGTTGTTCGAAACAAGGATATCCAGGGTCTTGCTGAGCCTGTCGTTCCGGCCGCTGGCATGCGTATACCAGATCTCGAAATTTTCCGGCGTTTTTGCGACCTTGTGCTCGGACATAAGCCGCATCGCGGATTCCGCATATTCAGCCGCCTGGTCCAGACCATCGTCATTTTTCATGCTAAACCGCCACAACCTGAAAATCAGCCGCCGCAATTATGCGGTAATAAAAGTAACCAAGACGTTACGGATATTGTGTGATTATCGCTTTTCTTAAGCCGACGCGACCTTAAATCAGCTTCTTTCGCCGAATTCCGATCTTTCTGCCGGCTTTTTCGGGTAATTCGAGTTGGCGGTGCCGATTCCCTATTTCGGCGATCCGATGCTGCAGACCGACCCCCATGGGGGCCATGCGGCGGTTCCCGAGGCTGATATGGACAGCCATTATTTCATTGGTCGCTGCGAGATACCCCTTTTCGGCATGAAACATTTCGTGAAAGAAATGCAGCCGCTTTTCGTCATAATCGAGAATGCGCGTGACAAAGCGCAACGGGTCGCCTTCCAGCACCTCGCAGAGGTAGGAAACATTCATGTCGACGATGAATGTCGTGCTGTTGTTCGCCGCTTTATAAGCATGGTCGAGACCGATATGGTCGAAAAACGCGTCAGTCGCATGGTCGAAGGCGAGCACGTAATACGCCACATTCATATGCCCGTTATAGTCGATCCATTCGGGACGGACGACATCGGTATACAGATGCAACAGCGCTTCTTCGTTGTCCATGTCGCCGGTCCCGTTCAGGATTCACCGATCTACAAAAAACAGAGCATCTTCACTGGGTTACACGGAAAAATATTTCGCGTCCGGATGCAGAATGACAATCGCGCTGGTCGATTGTTCGGGATGAAGCTGATATTCGTCCGACAGTTCTATACCGATTCGCTCCGCGCCGAGCAACGACAGGATCATGCTCTGGTCCTCCACATTCGGACAGGCCGGATACCCGAAGGAATACCGGCTGCCGCGATATTCCTGTTGCAGCATCCGTTCGATTTCGCGGGCTTCCTCGCCGGAATAACCCAGTTCGGCGCGGATGCGCTTATGGGTGTATTCCGCCATCGCTTCGGCCATTTCCACGCCGATCCCGTGCAGATACAGGTAATCCTGGTATCGGTCTTCGCCGAACCAGTCCCGCGCCACTTCCGAGGCGTGCTGCCCCATGGTGACAACCTGGAGGCCGACTACATCCCGGTTTTCCGGCCCCTGCGCAATATCGCGTACATAATCCGCGATGCACTTATTGTCGCCGTCCGGTTGCCGGGGCAGGGTAAAGCGGGCGACCTCGGTCTCGCCGTCGGTGTCGAACAGGACGAGATCATTCAGGTCACCGGCGGCTTTCCAGTAACCATAGGCGGCCTGCGGCACCAGAATGTCCTGCTGAATCGCCACATCGACCATGCGTTTGAGAATGGGGCGCAATTCCTTTTTCGCCCAGGCCATATATTCGCTGAGGCTGCGTCCGTCCTTCCGGTAGCCCCACTGGAACTGGTACAGCATGCGTTCGTTCAGAAACGGCATAAGCGTCGGCACAGGAACGCGCGCAAGGATGCGCGGGCCCCAGAACGGCGGCTCCGGTATTTCCGAATCCGGCACCATGTCGCGCCGCAAACGGATCTGTTCATCCGTTACCGGCGCCGCTTGCCGTTTCACCCCGCCTAGCGCCTTCTTTGTGTTGGTGGGACGGGTCGCGCGTTTCTCCGCCACCGACGAAATATGACTGCTGAACGCGCCGTTCACGACCTTGTCCATCAGGTGCAGGCCGTCGAAGGCGTCGCGCGCATAGGCGACCTGGCCGCATTCGTAAGCCCGGACACAATCCTCCTCGACATAGGCGCGCGTCAGGGCCGCTCCGCCCAGGATGACGGGAACTCCGATTCCGGCACGGCTCATCTCCTCCAGATTCTCGCGCATGACAACAGTGGATTTGACCAGCAGCCCCGACAGGCCGACCGCATTGGCATGGTGTTCCTCAACGGCCGTCATGATGTTCGCTATCGGCTGCTTGATGCCCAGATTCACGACTTCATAGCCATTATTGGTGAGGATGATGTCGACCAGATTCTTGCCGATATCGTGCACATCGCCCTTAACCGTCGCCAGGACGATCGTGCCCTTCTTCTGGCCTTCCACCCGCTCCATATGCGGTTCCAGGCAGGCAACCGCCGCCTTCATTGTTTCCGCCGATTTCAGGACGAACGGCAGCTGCATCTTGCCCGCGCCGAACAGTTCGCCGACCGTCTTCATGCCGTCCAGCAGGAAGGTGTTTACGATATGCAGCGGTTCATGTGTCGTCATCGCTTCCTCGAGGTCCGCTTCCAGGCCCTGCCGGTCGCCATCGACAATCCGAAGCGTCAGGCGCTCCTCGACTTTCTCGGGGCGCGATTTTTTCACGACTTCCGCCGCTGTCCTGCCCTCGAACAGGCCGAGGAATTCGCCGAGCGGATCGTAGCCCTCGCGCCGCCGATCGAAGATCAGGTCCTCGGCAACCGCGGCCTCCCGTTCGGGAATGGCATGCAGCGGCATGATCTTGCTCACATGCAGGATCGCGCCGGTCATGCCGCGCTTGACCGCATGGTCGAGGAACACCGAATTCAGGACGTGCCGCGCGGCTGCATTGATGCCGAAGGAGATATTGGAAAGCCCCAGAATAATCTGGCATTCCGGCATCTCCCGGGCGATCATCTCGATCGCGTCCAGGGTGTTCACGCCCAGCAGGCGGTCGTCCTCGTTGCCCGTACAGATGGTAAAGGTCAGCGGGTCGAACAGCAGGTCCGATGGCGGCAACCCGTGTTTGTTGACGGCAAAGTCATACAGGCGCTTCGCGATGCGCAGTTTTTCGTCTGCCGTTTTCGCCATGCCGTCTTCATCGATGGTCAGGGCGATGATGCCGGCGCCGAACTGCCGCGCCAGTTCCAGCCGTTTTGCCGCCGGTTCCTCGCCATCCTCGAAGTTGATGGAATTGATGATCGGCTTGCCGCCATACAGCCGCAACGCGGATTCCAGGACCGGCAGTTCCGTCGAATCGATCACCAGCGGCGCATCGATCGAGCCGCGCATGCTGGTGACGACCGCGTTCATTTCCCGGACTTCGTCCCGGCCGACAAACGCCGTGCAGACATCGATGGCGTGGCTGCCCTCGCGTACCTGATCGCGTCCCATTTCGACACAGGCATCCCAGTTCTGCGCTTCCTGGAGCTCGCGGAATTTCCGGCTGCCATTGGCATTGCAGCGTTCGCCGATGGAAAAAACGGCGTTTTCCTGCCGGTAGGCCATTGCGCCGTACAGCGACGCAACCGAGGGAACCCAGACCGGCGAACGGTCGACGGGGCGGGGCCTGTATCCATCCTCCGCGATCCCGCGCAGCATCGCATCAAGCGCGGCGATATGCGAGGCGTCGGTGCCGCAGCAGCCGCCGATCAGGTTGACGCCATCCTCGCCGACGAAACGCGTCAGCCAGTCGGCCATTTCGGTCGCGCCGAGCGGATAATGCGGCGCGCCGTCCAGAAGTTCCGGCAGTCCCGCATTGGGCTGCACGGAAATCAGCTTGGGCCAGTTCTCACCGAGCCATTTGACATGTTCCGACATTTCCTGCGGCCCGGTCGCGCAGTTCAGACCGAGCAGATCGACGTCGAGCGAATGAATTATCGTGGCGGCGGCGGCGATATCCGTGCCGACCAGCAGCGTGCCGGTGGTTTCGACCGTCACCTGGACGAAAACCGGTATGGTTGCGCCGGCGTCGCGTTTTGCGCGCCGGACACCATTCACCGCCGCCTTTATCTGCAGCGGATCCTGACAGGTCTCGATCAGGAACCCGTCGACCCTGCCCTCGATCAGCCCCCCCGCCTGTATGTATATAGCGGCTTCGAGGCTGTCGTAATCGATATGCCCCAGGCTGGGCAGCCGGGTTCCCGGGCCGATCGAACCGAGCACAAACCGCTGCCTTCCGTCGTCGGGCATGGCGGCGATGGCCTCCCGCGCCAGTTCGCCGGTGATGCGGTTTATTTCCGGCGCCTTGTCGGCCAAGTCGAATTCCGAGAGGGTGATCGGGGAACCGCCGAAACTGTTGGTCTGGATGATATCGGAACCGGCCGTGAGATATGTCTGGTGGACGCCGATGACGAAATCCGGTCTTGAGAGATTCAGAATTTCCGTGCAGTTTTCCGCGCCGCGATAGTCCCGGTCGGTATCAAGATCCGCCGCCTGGGCATGGCTTCCCATGCCGCCGTCGCAGAGCAGGACCCGTTCGCGTAACGCCGTCAGTAAGTCAGTCAATATTCAGGCCTTTATTTTGCCGGGGCGTAGCCCAAGACGCCAGCAGATGGCGTAGCTCAGATCCGCCCGGTTCAGTGTGTAGAAGTGAAAGTTATCGATTCCCTCGGATTGCAGACGCTGGCACTGGTCGTCGGCGACAGATACAGCGACGAACTTCCGGGTTTCCGGATCGTCGTCCAGACCTTCGAACAGATCCGCCATCCATCCAGGGACCGTCGCGCCGCATCGGGCGCTGAATTCGACGACCTTGGCAAAATTTGTCACCGGCAAAATACCCGGCGTAACGGGGACCGTGATCCCCGCCGCAACGGCACGGTCCCGGAACCGCAGAAACAGGTCCGTGTCGAAGAAATACTGGGTAATGGCCCGGGTCGCCCCGGCGTCGATCTTGCGCTTGAGATTGTCGATGTCGGCTTCCGGCGAAAGCGAGTCCGGATGCGATTCCGGATAGGCCGCAACGGAAATTTCGAAATCCGCGATGCGTTTCAGGCCGCCGACCAGGTCTTCGGCGTTCCGGTAACCTTCCGGATGGGGGTTGTAGGCGCCGGCGCCGGGCGGCATGTCGCCGCGCAGCGCCACGATCTTTCTAATTCCGGCCTCCCACCAGCCGGTGGCGATTTCATCGATGTCCGCCTTGCTGGCGCCGACGCAGGTGAGATGCGCCGCGACATCGATACCCGTCTCCGACTGGATCCTTCGAACGACCCGGTCCGTTCGAACCCGCGTCGATCCTCCCGCGCCATAGGTGACGGACACGAACGCGGGGGCAAGTGGCTCCAGCCGCGCCGTAACGTCCCATAGCCGCTTCTCGCCGTCATCGTTATGCGGCGGGAAAAATTCGAAACTCACGGATGGAATGTTGCTCACGACACCTCTCTTTGCGGTCTGCTTCTGTTCTTGTTGTCTGGCGAAAGCCGTTCGTCGGCATCGCTGCGCCAATGCGCCGGTGCCGTTTTCACGGCAGGACGCCTTGCGCACCACAGGCATATTGTTAACGGATCGCCATGTAAACGTGTCGGCGCAGCAGCGACCAGCCCCGCCCGTTTCAGCCAGTTGGCAATCTCCGTATCCGTAAACCCGAGCCGCCGGTGCGCGTGGTCCACCCGCAGCGACTCCTCGCGATGCGGCGCAAAATCGATGACGATCAACCGCCCGCCCGGCCGAAGCACCCGGGCCGCCTCCAGAATGGCGTCGCCTGGTGCGTCGGCATAGTGCAGCACCTGATGGATCATGACCGAATCGAATGACCCGCTGGGTACGGGCAGCTGATACATGTCGCCAAGCCTGACCTGACAGTTTCGCAGTCCCGCCCGCTCCAGGTTGGCGCGCGCCACGGCCAGCATTTCCCGGGACATGTCTATTCCGACCGCCCGTTTAGCCGATTTACCATACAACTCCAGCATGCGGCCGGTGCCCGTGCCGATATCGAGCAACTCGCCGATTTCGGCGGGCGGCATCAGCTTCTGGATGGCCTGTTCGATTTCCGAATCACCAATATGGAATTTGCGGATCTCGTCCCACTTCGGTGCGCTCATCCGGAAATAGGCGGCGGCCTGTTCGGCGCGGTTCTGCTTGATCGCATTGAGCCGTTCGAGATCAAGTGCCAGAACGTGGTCATCCTGCGGGATAAGATCCACAATCTGCCGGCCCAGCGCCGCACAAATGCTTTGTTCGGCCAGGCGATAAAAGGCCCAGGTTCCTTCCCGGAACCTGTCCAGCAATCCAGCGTCGACCAGGAGCTTCAGATGCCTGGAAACCCTCGGCTGACTTTGCCCCAGAATCTGCGTCAATTCGGTCACCGTCAATTCCGCATGCGCGCACAGCGCCAGAACCCGCAACCGCGTCGGCTCCGCAACCGCCCTCATTCCCTGCAATAGCGCGTCCATCTGCCGACCGTCGGTCTGTTTGAGTATCTTGCACCAATACATATATAAACATATCGTTATGTATCGCAAGGAAAATGTAAGTCGCGCTTTCAAGTGAGAGATATATTTGCAACAGTGATGTGATCATGCACACTGTCCCGCGGGAAGCCATATGGCCATATTGCTTGACTTGTGTTACGTCATTCAGGTGACTGTCAGCACTGTGCATTGCCTGGGCAAGGTTGTCGGAGAAATCGAAAAAAGGTAATATTTATAAAGACTTATAAATATCCGCGACGGCAATTGCCGTCGCGGAGCTTGTTGACTAGAAGCATGGAACGGGCATGACGGGTTGCGTTGTGCCTGCCGGGAACAAGTCTGAGGCTGTGGCGTGAACTCCAATCGTTACAAGATTTTCCAGAATGCAAGAAACGGCGTTCTCGTGGCGTGCACCAGCCTGATGCTGCTGGGCGGTTGTGCCGGTGTTCCGACGGACAAGGCCGGACAGGAAGCCTATTACGAGGCTAACGACCCCATCGAACCCTTCAACAGGGCCATTTTTTCGCTGAACAGGGGGTTGGACGCCGTCCTGTTCAAGCCGGCAGCCACCTTGTATCGCGATGCCCTGCCGCAGACGATGCGTGACGGGATTCGTAATTTCCTGAACAATCTCAGGACGCCGGTCATTCTGGCGAACAACCTGCTGCAGGGTGACGTGGATGCGGCAAAGGTGACGGTGTCCCGATTTACGACCAATACGATTATCGGATTCGCCGGATTCGGGGACCCCGCCGGAGACCTTGGGGCGAAGTTCCGCGACGAGGATTTTGGCCAGACACTTGCCGTCTGGGGCGCCGGTGAAGGGCCCTATCTCATGCTGCCGGTCCTTGGCCCCTCCAATCCGCGCGATGCTGTCGGGCTGGTTGTCGATACCCTGATCGACCCGATTAATATATGGGCTGCGAATACCGATCGCGATGAAATCCCGCTGGCCCGGACTGTGGTGCGCGGGCTCGACGAGCGCTCCCGTTATCTGAAAACGCTGGACGATCTCGAAAAATCATCGCTGGATTTTTATGTAACCGTTCGCAGCCTGTATCGGCAGCTTCGTAATGACGGCATCCGAAATGGCGGTTCGGACGATCCGATTCCAACGCCAAGCATTTCGCTGGATGAAGATGAACAATTGCTTGGACCGCGTGCAGAACTCGTCAAATAATCGATGACCAGACTTACCCGTACATTATTCGTTTGTTCCGCGCTGGTGTATTGCGTCCTGTCGTTTCAGGCCGCTTCCGCGGCGCCGGACAGCGGTGCAGGCGCCTTCGTCAAGCAATTGGGTGACAGGGCGATACAGACGCTGACGGTAAAGGAAATTTCGGAAGCGGAGCGCGAAGAGCGATTCCGCGCCCTGCTGCGCGATGGGTTCGACGTCAGGAGGATCGGACGATTCGTTTTGGGCCGTTATGTCCGGAGCATGAAGCCCGCACTGGTGGAGGAATACAACGCGCTGTTCGAAGACCTTATCGTGGCGACATATGCCGCGCGGTTCGCGGAATATTCCGGACAGACGTTCGACATCAAGCGCGTTACGACCCAGGGCAACGAAGGCGATTCTATTGTCATGAGTGAAATAAGGCCCGCGGACGGTGGCACGCCTATCCGGGTCGACTGGCAGGTCCGCGGTGAAGGCAACGATGCGAAAATCATCGATGTCCGGGTCGAAGGGGTGAGCATGAGCCTTACCCAGCGCGAGGAATTCACCGCCGTGATTCAACAGGGTGGCGGCAATGTCGATTCGCTGCTGGACGCCCTGCGCAAGAAAACAGGAAACCTGAAATCACGGCAGTAGACAATCTGCCGTCCTTTCCTGCCTCGGACGCAGCGATGCCGCGCGACGTAGTCCCGCCCTTCCTCAGCGCCGCAACGGCTTGTATTTGATCCGGTGCGGCTGATCGGCGATGGCGCCAAGGCGCTGCCGACGGTCTGCTTCGTAATCCTGGTAATTCCCTTCGAACCAGACAACCTGGCTGTTGCCTTCGAAGGCGAGCATATGGGTGCAGATCCTGTCGAGGAACCAGCGATCATGGCTGATGACGATGGCGCATCCGGCAAAATCGGCGATCGCCGATTCCAGGGCCCGCAGGGTATCGACGTCCAGGTCGTTGGTCGGCTCGTCAAGCAGCAGCAGATTGGCGCTCTTGCGCAGCATTTTGGCCAGATGGACCCGGTTTCGTTCGCCGCCGGACAACTGGCCGACCTTCTTCTGCTGGTCGGGCCCCCGGAAATTGAACGCCCCCACATAAGCCCGGCTCGACATCCGTCGCTTGCCGAGATCGATTTCCTCTTCACCCTGGCTGATTTCCTGCCAGACCGAGCTATCCGCGGACAGCGAATCGCGTGACTGGTCGACATATCCCGGGACCACCGTGTCGCCAATCCGCAATTCGCCCGAATCCGGTTGTTCCTGGCCGGTAAACATCCGGAACAGCGTCGTTTTGCCGGCGCCGTTCGGGCCGATCACCCCGACGATGGCGCCGGGTGGAATGCGAAAGCTCAAATCCTCGATCAGCAAGGTATTGCCGAAGCCCTTCCGCAGATTTTCCGCCGTGATCACCACATCGCCAAGACGCGGGCCGGGCGGGACGATGATCTGCGCATTGCCCGGTCCCTGGTCCCGGCTTTCCGCCAGCATTTTTTCATAGGCGCTGATTCGCGCTTTCGATTTTGCCTGACGCGCCCGCGGACTGGACGCAATCCATTCCTGCTCCATCGCCAGTGTCCGCAGTCGCGCCTGATCGGCGCGATCTTCATGCGCCATGCGTTTCTGCTTCTGTTCGACCCAGGCGGAATAATTGCCCTCATAGGGAATACCGCTTCCGCGGTCCAGTTCCAGGATCCAGCCTGTTACGTTATCGAGAAAATACCGGTCATGGGTCACCATGACGACGGTGCCCTCATATTCACGCAGGTGCCGTTCCAGCCAGGCGACCGATTCCGCGTCCAGATGGTTGGTCGGTTCGTCCAGAAGCAGCAGGGACGGTTTCTGAAGCAGTAGCCGGCACAACGCCACGCGGCGGCGTTCGCCGCCGGACAGTTTCGCGACACTGGCTTCGCCGTCGGGGCACCGCAGGGCGTCCATGGCGATTTCCACGGTCCGCGAAAGGTTCCAGGCGTCCGCGGCATCGATTTTTTCCTGAAGTTCGGACTGTTCCTCGATCAGCGCGGTCATTTCATCGGGATCGGTAACCTCGCCGAGCTGCATGCTGACTTCCTCGAAACGGTCGACAATCCGTTTCTGTTCGGCCAGTCCTTCGAGGACGTTCTCATATACGGTCTTGTCCGGATCGAGATCGGGCTCCTGCGGCAGGAAACCGACCGTCGCGCTGTCCGCTGCGCGCGCTTCCCCGGTGTAGTCCGTTTCCTGCCCCGCCATGATACGCAGCAATGTCGACTTTCCGGCGCCGTTATATCCCAGGACACCGATTTTCGCGCCCGGCAGAAATGCCAGCGTAACGTCTTTCAGGACTTCCCGGCCCCCCGGATACGTCTTGCTGAGGGACTGCATTGTAAAAATGTACTGATACGAAGCCATATTTCGCGCACCGCCATGTCACTTGAGGGAATCGGGGTTGTCTGGGCCCGGCGACCCGGCCCCAACTGGTGTTTTACTATAGCACATCTGGTTTAAACGTAAGCGAAACAGGTTCCGTTTAAACCAATGAAGGTGCTGTATTTCAATAAGATAGAAGCGTCGCCCGGCGATGCCGTACTCCTTATAGCGACTTGAAAAAATCGTTGCCCTTGTCGTCGATCACGATAAAGGCGGGAAAATTTTCAACTTCGATCCGCCAGATCGCCTCCATACCGAGGTCTTCATACGCCATCACCTCGACCTTCCTGATGCAGTCCTGCGCCAGCCGCGCCGCGGGGCCGCCGATGGATCCCAGATAGAAGCCGCCATGTTTCTGGCAGGCCTGGCGGACCATGTCGGACCGGTTGCCCTTGGCGAGCATGATCATGCTGCCGCCCGCCGCCTGGAACTGATCGACATACGAATCCATCCGGCCGGCGGTGGTCGGTCCGAAGGATCCGGACGCGAAGCCTTCGGGCGTCTTCGCCGGGCCGGCGTAGTAAACCGGGTGATCCTTCATGTATTGCGGCAGTTCCTTGCCCGAATCGAGCAGGGATTTCAGCCTCGCATGGGCCAGGTCCCGGGCAACGATAATCGTGCCGGTCAGCGACAACCGGGTCTTGATGGGGTAGCGGCTCAGGGTGCCGAGGATTTCGCGCATCGGCCGGGTCAGGTCGATCTCGACCACCTCCCCGCCCAGTTCTTCCGATACCGTTTCGGGCATGAAACGCGCCGGGTTGGTTTCAAGCTGCTCCAGGAACACGCCGTCGGCGGTAATCTTGCCGGCGGCCTGCCGGTCGGCGGAACACGACACGCCGATGCCGATCGGCAGGCTGGCGCCGTGTCGCGGCAGCCGGATGACGCGGACGTCGTGGCAAAAATATTTGCCGCCGAACTGTGCGCCGATCCCCATCTTCTGGCTCATTTTGAAGACCGCTTCCTCCATGTCCAGGTCGCGGAACGCCTGTCCCCTGTCGCCGCCTTCGGTCGACAGCGTGTCGAGATAATGACAACTCGCCAGCTTGACAGTCTTCAGGTTGAATTCCGCCGACGTCCCGCCGATGACCACGGACAGGTGATAGGGCGGGCAGGCGGCGGTGCCGAGCGCGCGGATTTTTTCCTCCAGGAAGGGAAGCAGCTTTTCCGGGTTCAGCATCGCCGGGGTTTCCTGGAACAGGTAGGTCTTGTTGGCGGAGCCGCCGCCCTTGGCGACGAACAGGAACTTGTACGCATCGCCCGGTTCCGCGTAGAGCTCGATCTGCCCCGGCAGGTTGGTGCGGGTGTTCGTTTCCTCATACATGGAAACGGGGGAAACCTGGCTGTAGCGCAGGTTGCGCTTGGCATAGGTGCGCAGAATGCCATCGGAAATGGCGGCTTCGTCGTTGCCGCCGGTCCAGACCTGCTGCCCCTTTTTGCCCATGACGATCGCTGTGCCGGTATCCTGGCACATGGGCAGCACGCCGCCCGCGGCGATATTGGCATTCTTGAGCAGGTCGAGGGCGACAAAGCGATCATTGTCCGACGCTTCCGGGTCATCGAGAATTTTAGCAAGTTGCCCCAGATGATCCGGACGCAGCAGATGGTTGATATCGCCGAAGGCTTCTTCGGCCAGCAGGGAAAGCGCTTCGGGGTCGACCTTCAGGACCGGCTTGCCGTCAAATTCGCCCGTGCTGACGTAATCGCCGGTCAGTTTTCGATACGGCGTCCTGTCCGCGCCCATGGGAAACATTGTAAAATGTGTTGTGTCGGCCATGTTCCTTGTCCCCTCTGCCGCAGTATGCGCCTGCTTCCGCAATACTCCTGTAATCCGGAGCATGCAGCTTACTGCTTTGGAATGCGGGATGCCACCGCGAGCGGGGCAGGGGCCGTGAAAATACGGGACGGTCCGAATCGACGTTATTTCCGGCGGAACTGATCCAGGGCGACGACCTTTTCGCCGGGATCGCTGCTGCTGTCGCTTTCCGGCGCGGACGGATTCAACGACGGCGCACCGGGCCCGGATTTTGAGGGCGCATCGCCATCCGCCTCGGCGTTTGCTTTTTCACCGGACCGGAACTGCAGGCCGAAATTCACCGATGGATCCGCAAAGGCGTTCAGCGATGCAAACGGAATGCGCAATTGTTCGCGTTTATCGTTGAAGCTGAGCGATATGGAAAAGCCGAGGTCATCGACCTGCAGCGAATCGAACTGGTGCTGCAGCACGATGGTCATTTCCGCAGGATATTTCTCGCGCAGATATTGCGGTACGACGACATCGGCATCCATTGTCCGGAACGTTATGTAAAAATGATGATCGCCCGGCATGCCGCGGGTTGCGACGCGGACCAGCGCATCATGGACGACCCGCCGCAGCGCGCCCTCGACCAGCACATCGTATTGCATCAGATCCTGAGCCATGACGTTCCGGGATACCCTTCTCATTACACGACAGCCGGCGTGCAGCCGGCCAGAAACAGGTGGGGGGCTTCTGTTGCCCGGCGCCCCCCGGGCCGCGCTTACTTAGTCAGACTAAGCAGCGAGACGGGCTTCGCCCGCAAAGTTATCGTTCGCAATTAGCGAATTGGTCCGATATCGGCGGTACCATGCCGGGCGCAGACCAGGTTTTTACCACGCGCGTCGATCCTATTTCGCCCCCGTGATCCCTTCCGGAGAAGGGGAGACTGGTGGAGGCGCCGGGTACCGCCCCCGGGTCCGCAACGCTTATTCTACAAAGCCCTGTAACGCCATAGTCGGTTGCCCGACAGGTTCAATATAGGCGTTCCGCGCCGGGGAAAAAAGGCCTGTCGGTATAATAGGGGGCTTTACAGCGTTCGAATCGGATACATTATGCGGCCATGCAGCAATATCTCGATCTGATACGCCGTGTCCGCGATACCGGGGTCTTCAAGGAGGATCGGACAGGGACAGGGACCGTCAGCCTGTTCGGCCAGCAGATGCGCTTCGATCTGGCCGACGGTTTCCCCATGATGACGACGAAGAAGCTGCACCTGCGCTCCATCATCCACGAATTGCTGTGGTTTCTCGCCGGCGATACGAACACCCGCTATCTGAACGAAAACGGCGTCCGGATATGGGATGATTGGGCCGATGAACAGGGTGACCTGGGGCCGGTATACGGCGCGCAGTGGCGGTCATGGCCGGCGCCCGACGGGCGCCATATCGACCAGATTTCACAGGTTGTCGAACAGATCCGTTCCAACCCGAATTCGCGCCGCCATATTGTCTGTTCGTGGAATGTGGGGCAGATAGATGCGATGGCGCTGCCCCCCTGTCACTGCCTGTTCCAGTTCCAGGTCGCCAACGGAAAGCTGTCATGCCTGTTGTATCAGCGCAGTGCGGACATGTTTCTCGGCGTGCCGTTCAATATCGCGTCCTACGCCCTGCTGACCATGATGGTGGCGCAGGTGACCGGGCTGGAACCGGGCGAATTCATTCACTGCCTGGGCGATACCCATATCTATATGAACCATCTGGAACAGGTCGACCTGCAACTGCAGCGGGAGCCCTACCCCCTGCCGGTCATGCGGCTCGATCCCGATGTTAAAGACCTTTTCGCGTTCCGGTATGAGCATTTCACCCTCGAGAACTACCGCACCCACGCGCATATCCCCGGCAAGGTCGCGGTGTGACGCTGCGCTGCTGTCTGGTCGTGGCCATGGCGTCGAACCGGGTCATCGGGCGCGATGGCGGCATGCCGTGGCATATCCCGGCCGATCTGCGGCATTTCAGGGCGGTGACGATGGGCAGGCCGCTGATCATGGGCCGCAAGACGTTTCAGTCGATCGGCCGGCCGCTCCCCGGCCGCACGAATATCGTGGTGACGCGGGACCGGACATTCGCCGCGCCCGGAATTACCGTGGTTCGCAGCGCGGATGAGGCATTACGGGAAGCCGGGGCAACGGCGCGCCGCGACGGCGTCGATGAAATCATGGCGATTGGCGGCGGCGAAATGTATGCGCGCTTATTACCGATGGCTTCGCGCATCCATCTGACCGAGATTCACGATACCCCCGATGGCGACGTTTTCTTCCCGGATATCGATCCCGCGATGTGGCGGGAAATCGCCCGGGAGGATATCGCCGCCGACGGCGAAACCCCGGCCTATTCCTTCGTGACGCTCGACCGGGCCTGACTACCAGGCCGGTTCCATACCCGGCTGCAGGTACCGATAGTAACCTGCCTGGTCTTCGCGGCGTTCGATGGCTTCCGCAATGAATCGGACGAGTTCATTCGAAACGGCGGCCGAATAATGCAGCGCATCCCAATAATTTTCATCCCGCCGGGTTATCTCGGAATAGAACATGAAATCGATGACATGGGTGTTCGGCCGTGCGCCGGCCAATGCGGTCAATCGCATCTTGCATTCTGTCCAGCGGGCGGCATCCAGGCTACCCGGCGCCGGTTGCATGACGTGATGATAGGGCACGAACACCAGCACCGCGGTGGTCGCTGCGGGGAGGCGCGACAGCATCGCAGACATCCGTGCATGGGCGGGATAATTCCAGGCGGATCGTTGCGGTCCATAGCCGTCAGCGGGACTTGCCTCCCGCTCGCGGCGCCGGGGTTCGGTCCCGCCGTAAATATGTTTCCGGGCGCGGACCAGGTCGTATTCCGCCGCCGGCGGCAGAAAATTCATATAGCCGTCCGGCCCGTATTTCGCCGGGCGCAGGCCGCTCAGATATCCAACCTGACGGATCGCCTGCTCGACAGAGAAGGCATCGAACAAATGCAGCGCGTCGTTCCAGGGGTTGCCGTCATAGAGCCAGGGTGGAAACGGCCGGAAGGTGAACCGGGGCAGATCAGGCGCCGTGCTGCACCATTCGTCGTCGATACCGAAAATCACGAAACGGGGAGCGGGATGGTGGTCGGTAAACAGGTCGAAGATCCGCAGCTGTTCATAGGTCGTGCCGCTGTTCATCGACAGATTGGCGAACCGGGCGCTCAGTGCAACGTTCAATCGGTCGGGCCGGAGCAGGCGCGTCGTGGAAGTGCCGAAAACCGCGCTGTCGAATGCAGGACTGGCGGCAACGGCGGGATAGGAAAACCGCTGATTGGTGGCGACGGGTTGCCGGTCCAGCGGCGGCGAGAACGGCAAGGTATCGTATGGATCGACGACCAGGACGAATCCATACAGCAGCCCCGCCGTCGAGAGGGCGGCGATGCAAAACCATCGCCAGAATTTTTGCCACTGCATTGCCGCCGCGATGCCCCCGATCCGGTCAGAACTGAAAGTAGATGAATTCCTGGCCGGATTCGCCGCCGACATGCAACACGATGGCGGCCAGCGCAAGGCCGCCGGCGACCGCGATCATCCGGTTTGGATGAAGCCGTGCGTGCACCAGCATCTGCGATGTCGGACCCAGCGCGGCCACCAGAAAGGCCACGGGGATAATCCAGTTGGCGGTCAAGTCGGTCAGGGCGCCGGTCAGACCGTTCAGCCCCGCCATCGAATTCAGCATGCCCCATGCCGCTGGAAACGTTTCCGCACGGAAAATCACCCAGGTGGCAAAAACGAATAGCATCGTGACCAGCCATCCGGCAGCGGCCGGCATGCGGTATCCCGCATTGCGCCACAAATGGTAAATGCCCAGCGCCGCGCCATGCAGCCCGCCCCAGACGACGAATGTCCACGCGGCGCCATGCCATAGCCCGCCCAGCAGCATGGTGACCGCCAGCGCCAGCGCCTGGCGCGCCGGGCCGAACCGGTTACCGCCCAGCGGAATGTACAGGTAGTCCCGCAGGAACCGGGACAGGGTCATATGCCAGCGGCGCCAGAAATCGCCGATCGAAGCGGCCCGGTACGGCACGTTGAAATTGATCGGCAGGACAAGACCGAACATCAGCGCGAGGCCTATCGCCATGTCCGAATAACCGGAAAAATCGAAATAGATCTGCAGGCCGAAGGCGAGGCAGGCCATCCAGGAATCGGCGAATGTCGCCGTCGCACCGTCCGCCGCCGCACCGAAAACCGGGTTGGCGATCAGGGCCAGCCGGTCGGCGATGAACAGCTTCTTTACGAGGCCGCATAACAGCAGCATCGCGCCCCGCGAGAGGTTTTCATGGACAGGCCCCTGGCGCGGGTCGGCGTCGAACTGGAAGATGATTTCGTTGTGGCGAATGATCGGCCCGGCAATGAGCTGCGGGAAGAAACTCACATACAATGCGTATTCATGAAACCGGTAACGCGGGGCGTCGCCCCGGCTGACATCCACGATGTAGGAAATCTGCTGAAAGGTGAAAAAGCTGATCCCGAGCGGCAGGATGATCGACCAGTTCTCGTGCTGCCCGCCGGCGATCCAGGCAATCGACGAGGCGGCAAAATCGGCGTATTTGAACACGCCTATCAGGCCCAGGTTGAGGAACACGCCGATGCCGATCAGATAGCGCAGGCGCCAGCGGTAATGCAGCCGGACAAGCAGCCAGTTCATGGCGATGGAACCGGCCAGCAGCGGCAGCAGCCGGTAGTCCCAATACCCGTAGAAGAACAGCGACGCCGCGATCAGCCAGCAGATCCGCAGGTCGCGGCTTGCCGCCATCCGGTGATAGCCGATGAGCGCCACCGGCAGGAACAGGGCGAGGAAGACCTGGCTATGAAACAGCATGTGCGGGCGATTCAGGTCTGCGGAACATCCGGTGTGACGGCACGGCGAACACGATCGTCAAGCCGCTGGTCAGGCGGCAAAGCCCTTCGCGTGGACGACGGGCAGAACCTCGTCGATCAGCAATTCCGTCTGGCGCATCGTATCCGCATCGCCGTCCGAAATCGGCCGCAGGACGAACTTGTAGGCGCCGGCGCCGACGAAATTTCGCAGCCGCTCGATAATGTCCTCTGCATTGCCGACGCCGAAATATTCCGGCGCATGCCGCCCGGTACGCTTTTCGAACGCCGCCGCCGCGCGCTGCACGACCGCATCATCCATGCGGCCGAAACGGAAGGGAAAGCTGGCGCCGAAATGGTCCTCGTCTATCGGCCTGCCCGCTTCCTTCGCGGCCGCCTTTATGCCGGCGATGACCGGGGCGACGACCGCCGGCGTTTCCAGCCCGGCCAGCCAGCCGGTGCCGAACCGCGCCGTCCGCCGGACCGCGGCGGGGCTGGATCCGCCCAGCCAGAAGGGGATGCGTTTCTGCACCGGTTTGGGTGCGATGCACGCATCGGTATATTTGTAGAATTCGCCGTCGAAATTCACGCTGTCTTCGGTCCACAATCGCTGGATCAGTTCCAGCGCCTCGTTGGTGCGCTTGCCGCGCGCTTTCGTCACCTGATTCGTTGCCGACCAGATCGAGGTGGAGGCGCTGCCGATCCCGAAGGCGGGCAGCAGCCGCCCTTCGCTCAGCATGTCCACCGTGGCGCATTGCTTGGCGAGCAAAAGCGGGTCGCGCAACCCGGCGGAGGCCACGTTCATGCCGAATTTCAGCTTCCTGGTGGCCCCGGCCAGCGCCGCCATGGTCGTCATGCATTCCAGAAACGGTTCCCTGGAGGCCAGGCGGTCGATCTGCCAGATCGAGTCTACGCCGCGCTCCTCGCACATACCGACCCATTCCCAGTATCCCCTCGCACCCGCGAAGGTGAATTCCGCCAGCCCCAAACCGACTCCGACGCCCATTTTCGTATTCCCTGCCAGTTTCGCCGCCGCGACGCGACCGTTCAATGCTTATCCTAGCGGATCGCGCGCGCAAGCGCGATCAGGCCGGTTTCCTGTCGATGATTCCCCGGCGCACCTGGTCGCGCTCGATGGATTCGAACAACGCCTTGAAATTGCCTTCGCCGAAGCCGTCATCCTTCTTGCGCTGGATGAATTCGAAGAAAACCGGCCCGATCAATGTTTCGGAAAATATCTGCAACAGGAGCCGTGGATCGCCCTTTTCGGTCGATCCATCCATCAGGATGCCCCGCGCCTTCAGTTGATCCACCGGTTCGCCATGGCCCGGCAGGCGCTCTTCCAGCATATCGTAATAGGCGTCCGGCGGGGCGGTCATGAAGGGCACGCCATTCGCCTTCAGCCGATCCCAGGTATCCGGCAGGTCGTCGGTCGCCAGCGCGATATGCTGGATGCCCTCGCCGTTATAGGCCATCAGGAATTCCTCGATCTGGCCGCTACCCTGCGAGGCCTCCTCGTTCAGCGGGATGCGGATCCTGCCATCCGGCGCGGTCATCGCGCGAGAGGTCAGGCCGGTGTATTCGCCCCTGATGTCGAAATGGCGGATTTCCCGGAAATTGAAAAGCTTCTCGTAGAAGCGCCCCCAATGCGCCATTCGCCCGCGATAGACATTATGGGTCAGGTGGTCGATTTCCGTCAGCCCGCATCCGGCCGGATGCCGGTCCACCCCGTCGAGATAGGTGAAGTCGATGTCGTAGATGGATAACTCGTCGCCATAGCGGTCGATCAGGTAAAGCGGCGCGCCGCCGATCCCCTTGATCGCAGGCAGCCGCAGTTCCATCGGCCCGGTCGGAATATCGACCGGCCGGGCGCCCAGTTCCAGCGCCCGGGCATAGGCCTTGTGCGCATCGGCCACGCGGAAGGCCATGCCGCAGGCGGACGGCCCGTGCTCTTCCGCGAAATAGGCGGCGTCGCTGTGCGGTTCGCTGTTGACGATGAAATTGATGCCGCCCTGCCGGTACAGCGACACGCGTTTCGAACGGTGCGTCGCGATCTTCGAGAATCCCAGCATCTCGAAAACCGGCTCCAGGACGTTCGGTTGCCGCGACGCGAATTCGACGAACTCGAATCCGTTCAGCCCCATCGGATTGTCAAACAGATCGGCCATCGGGTTCCCTCCAGGACATTGGGTCGTCGGGATTCCCGCCAGTCTAGCCGACCCCTCGCATCGGCTGCTAGGGTCCCCCGGAGGACTTCATGAGGAACTTCAGCATGGCGAAGAGCCCCGAACCGACCGGCCGGGCCGCGAATGAACGACGCATTTTCGATGCCCGCGCCGGCGAAGCGCCGCGGATACGGGGCGATCTCGGCCATATTGTCGAACCGGCGCGGGAAACCCCCGTCTTCGCGACGACCGATGTGCTGGTGGTCGGCGGCGGGCCCGCGGGAACGACGGCGGCGGTCGCCGCGGCGCGGCTGGGCGCGAATGTCATCCTTACAGAGCGTTACAACCATCTGGGCGGGCTATCCACCGGCGGGCTGGTGATCTGGATCGACCGCATGTCGGACTGGAACGGCGAGCACATTATCCGTGGCCTTGCCGAGGAAATCCTCGACCGGTTGCCGCGTGACGCGATTTACGGTCCGCCGCGGGAACAGTGGGGATCGCGCGACGCGGTCCTGTCCGCGCAATGGCAGAAACGCCACGCCGCCTTCCATGGCACGGTGACCTGGGCGCCCATGATCGATCCCGAATGGCTGAAACTAGAACTGCTGCGCATGGTGCGCGAAGCCGGCGTCGAACTGCTGCTGCACAGCTGGGTGGCGGCGCCGCTGGTCGAGGATGGCAAGGCAACCGGCGCGATCCTGGAATCGAAACAGGGCCGCATGGCGATCCGCGCCCGGGTCGTCGTCGATACCACCGGCGATGGCGACATGTTCGCCGGGGCCGGTGAAGCCTTCGACGGCGATATCGACAGCGATGATATCCATCACACGGCCAATACCGCCTCGCTGCTTTGCGGGGTCGATAACGCCCGCTGGCTGCGATTCATGGATGACCCGCCGGACGCCTTCCGGGATTTCATGCGCCGGGGCCGCGAGCAGGTGAAGCATTTCGTGCTGCCCTTTCCCGGCTGGCGCAACGATGTCACCGTCTTCATGGGCCCGCGCTTCGCCGGGTTCGACGTGCTGAAGATCGATGACCTGACGACGCTGGAAACCCTGTCCCGGGAAAGCCTGGTCGACCTGCTGAACTATTACCGGGGCAATGCGCCGGGATTCGAGAACGCCTGGATCATGCTCAGCGCCCCGCAACTCGGCGCGCGGCACAGCCGCCGCCTCGTCGGGCTTGGGCGGATGACCGGCGAACGGACGAAAACCGGCGCGGTCGAAGCGGATGAAATCGGCGTCAGCCCGAGCCTCAGCCCGAACCTGCCGAATGTTTCCGTACCCTATGGCGCGCTGCTGCCGCGGGCGACCGAAAACCTGCTTGTGGCCGGGCGGCACATCTCCACCGACGCGCAGACCCACACCTATATGCGCGAAATCCCGCAATGCTGGCTGACCGGCCATGCCGCCGGAGTCGCCGCCGCGCTCAGCGTGCAGGCCGGCGTGTCGCCAAGGGATGTGTCTGTTCCCGACCTGCAGGCGGCGCTGCGCCGGCAGGGGGCGCATCTGCGCGATCCCGCCTGACCCGCCGGCAATTGACACGGGACGCCAACGCCCGCCACTCTTGATCCATACAGTACGGGGGTTGAAGCATGCGCAAGACGATGTCGTTCCTGAAACGCCGCGCCGATATGAGCCAGCAGGAATTTTTCGACTGGTGGCTGAACGAACACCGGCCGCTGGGATCGAAGATTCCGGGGCTGCGGCATTACACGATCTCGCTGGTTGCCGACGGCGCGGACGAAGCGTTCGACGGCGTTGCCGAATTGTGGTTCGACGACACCGCCGCGGCGCAGGCCGGTTACGCCAGCCCGGAAGGACAGGCCGCCCGGGCCAGCGGCCAGGCACATACCTCGCGCCGGGAATCGGTCGAACTGGTCGAACATAAATTTATCGACACAGGCGAACCGGCGCCGTTCAAGATGATCTCCATTCTCAAGCGCGCCGCGCATATGACCCGCCCGGAATTCAAGACCTGGTGGCTCGACAGCCATGTCGCGATGGTCCTGGAATTTCCCGAACTGCGCCACTACCAGGTGGTCCTGGCCGAGGACGGCCCCGACGGCGCCATCGACGGCTGCGCGGAACTGTCCTTCAAGGATCTGGAGACGCTGAAACGCGTCACCTCGTCCGAACAGGTGCGCAGCGTGCAGCAGAACGACTCGGTCAGCCACACCTCATCGATCATCCGGATGTATGTGGAGAAACATCCGGTCTTCTAATATCCCGGCATTGCTGAACGGGTAGCGGCGGTCCGGGCCCAAGCGGCTCATATTCGCAAGCGGCGAAATGCGTCTGTCTATCGTCGATTTGGAAACCGGGATAATGGCTTTGTCAAAGCAACGGGGCTGATACGGGGAGGAGTGGTCCGTAGCCTCGGAGGATGAAGAATCTATTCCGTTATTTCAACACCTCATCCATGCACATGGAGGCGGCCGTTCCTTCAGCATGGTGGTGAACCCTTTCCTTGTTGTCGAGGTCAGTGAAAACATCAGCTGCAGTTGGGATCCGGTCGGCGGCGGTCTCGATCCTGCTGACCTCCAGTCTGCCTTTCGACGAGACCGAAGTATTCGATTACGAATGTCTAACCGAAGCGTTGCCGACCGCCTCACCCGCCACGTTCATATCTTGGAGATGAACGGAGACAGCTACCGCCTCAACCAAAGTAAAAAATCGGGTGACGGCGAGATGCGCTTCACGCTGTTCCGTTGCCAGGCAGACCGATCGGCCATCTCCCCGTCGAAGGCATCCGATGTTTTTGGGAACTTTCAGCAGCGGGATACGTCTTGGTTGGCGAGAAAGGAAACAGGTTCAGTATGACCAATGGCGCTGCCCTCAGATACAGGCAGAGACGCAGGAACGGGAAACCATCCGGCTCCGACCGCATGCTTCCAAACCGTGGCGAGAGAGAGCTTCCCACGGATAGTCAGTGCGACGAGGATCGCCGTACCGCCCGCGCGTTCTTCGAGGTCGAGGTTTCGAAGCTGATGGACCGACTGTACGGCACAGCGCTGAGGCTGACGCGCAACGGACCGGACGCGGAGGATCTCGTCGCGGAGAGCGTCGCCAAGGCATGGGAGGCGCTGCCAAAGCTGCGTGACCGCCGGACTTTCCCCGTATGGACGCTTCGCATTCTGACCAACACCTTCATCAGCGACTGGCGACGCCGCCGCACCCGCTTGACGACCGAACCTCCGGCTCGCGCGGCGCAGGACGGTCCCGAAGAGGAATTTTCGCTGTTCCGCCGTTTGCACCAGCCGTTTCTTCTGTGGTGGGGGACCCCGGAGCATACGCTTCTCAACAAGCTGCTCGCGGAGGACCTCAAGCGGGCGTTCGACGCCCTTCCCGAGCCCTATCGCGTCGTCATGGTCATGGTCGAGCTTGAGGGGTGGTCCTATGCCGAAACGGCCGAAGCGCTCGAACTGCCGGTCGGGACGGTCCGATCGCGGCTGGCGCGCGCGCGAAGCCGCCTGCAGCGGTCGCTTTGGACGCAAGGAAAGGAAGCCGGACTGGTCGGCGCGACGGCGCAGCCCCTACGGGAAGGCGGTGACAATGCCTAAGGATCATGAGCATCACGAGCACCGGGAGCTGAACTGCGAAGAAGTGATGGAACAACTCTTCACCTACCTCGACGGCGAACTGGACGAGAACGCCCAGATCGTTATCGACCGGCATCTCGAAGCATGCCGCGACTGCTTCAGCCGGGTCGAGTTCGAACGACGGCTCAAGGCCAGGCTGGCCGAGCTCGCCCGGGTGCCGGCGCCAGAGAGGCTGCGCGAGCGGGTGCGGACAATAATCGGGCGCTTCTGAGGCAGGGGCATCGCCCCCAGGCAAAGTAAACGGAGAGGTATCGCATGGTTGCGGCTTTGGGCTACTCGCGAGACGAGATCACGGCAGCGGTAAAGGACATGTACACCGCGGTCGCGGCGACGCCACAAGCACACTTCCATTTCCCGGTCGGCCGCGACGGATGTCGGGTCGCCGGCTATACGGAGTCGCTGCTGCAAGAGGTGCCGGAAGAGGCCGTCGACTCGTTCGCCGGCGTGGGTTGTCCCTTCAACGCCGGCACGCCGCGCCCGGGCGAGCGTATACTTGATATCGGATCGGGCGCCGGCGTCGACAGCATGATCGCGGCACGGGCGGTCGGCCCGTCGGGCAAGGTGTATGCACTGGACATTACCCCGGCGATGGTCGAAAAGCTGCGCCACACCGCCGCCAGGGCCGGCCTCGATAATATCGACGCGATCGAGGGCGACGCAGAGCGCATACCTTTGCCTGACGCCAGCGTCGATGCGATTATCAGCAACGGCGCAATCAATCTTGTGCCCGACAAGCGCCGTGCCGCCCGGGAGATGTTCCGGGTGCTGAAACCCGGCGGCCGGATGCAGATCGCCGACATCGTGATCCACCGCCCGGTCACACCCGACTGTCTCGACGACCCGAAGCAGTGGGCGGAATGCGTGGTCGGCGCCACCGTCGACGACGATTATCTCGACATGTTCCGCGACGCCGGGTTCGAGGCCGTCGAGATCGTGCGGAGCTACGATTACTTCGCTCACAGCCCGAGCGCCGAGACCCGAGAGATTGCGGAGGGATTCGGGGCGCGGGCATTCGAGATTCGCATGCGCCGGCGCGCCGCCGCTCCCGCCTGGATCACGGTGCTGGCGCGGCGCGTCCATCCGCGGCGGATCGCACGCAGTCTTGGCCGTCGGGGTCTATGGGGACTCGCGACGCTGATTCTGGCGCTCGCCGCCTGCTACGGCACGCTCGCCGCGGTCACCCTCCTCGCGGCGATGGGGACAACGCTCATGATCGACGAAGGCGCGTGGGCTGCGACCATCGTTGTGCTGAGCATTGCCGCGGCAGCCGTCGTCACGGCGGGAATTCGCAAGCATCGGCGGATCGGCCCGACGCTCCTGGCGATCCTGGGAGCGGTCGCAGTGGCCTACAGTATGACCGTCAGCTACGACCGGGCCATCGAAGCGGCCGGTTTTCTCGTGCTCGCCGCTGGCGTCGGATGGGATCACTGGATCCGGCGCTACCGCCCCGTTCGCCGGTCGCATCGGCCCTTACAGCGTGCCGGTCTGGCCGCCGAGGAATCCGCCGACTCTTTTTGAACCCGAATAGAAGAAAGGAGAACGCTCATGAGCGACACAAAAGACGTGGCCTTACCGGTCGACGCCGAAATCCTGCGGGAGGCCGTCAAGAGCAAGTACCGCGACGTCGCAGTCGACCCGCACGGTACCTATCACTTCCATACAGGGCGGCCACTCGCGGCGCATCTTGGATACGATGCACTGACGGTCGACTCCTTACCCGACGCGGCGGTGGAGTCGTTCGCCGGCGTCGCCAATCCTTTCTCGCTCCGTCCGCTGGTAAACGGCGAACGGGTCGTCGATTTGGGCTCCGGCGCCGGCTTCGACTGTTTCGTCGCCGCGCGTCAGGTCGGCCCCGGCGGCCGGGTCGTCGGCATCGACATGACCGAAGAAATGCTCGACAAGGCACGGTCGACGACGGAGCACCTCGGCTTCGGCCACGTTGAGTTCCGGGAAGGCCTGCTTGAGGAATTGCCGGTGGACGATGGCTGGGCCGACGTCGTGATCAGCAACGGCGTCATCAATCTCTGTGCGGACAAGGCACGCGTGTTCGACGAGATCCGCCGCGTCCTGCGTCCGGGGGGACATTTGCAGTTCGCCGACATTGCATCCGGCAAGCCGGTGCCCGAGGCCGCCACGCGCAACGTCGACCTATGGACTGCGTGAATCGCTGGCGGCCTGCCGTGTGCAGGCTGGCGGGAACTGCTGGCGCGCGCTAGTTTCGTCGATATTCGGATCAGCAACCCGGTGGATACGTTTTCCGGCGCAGGTGGCGAAGAAAAGGCTCGCCTGTTTGAAGTATATGGCTATAGCTTCCTCGCACGGAAGCCCGAGTAGGTGAGTCCCCGACCAATAAATATTGGTCGGGGCGACGTCTTTTCACTTTCCTGGAACTCTTTATCACTTGTCGCGTCACAAATAATGCAGCGACATATGCTGCAACACCTGCGGAAACGATGAAAGAGGACGCCATGAATATTTCCCGATCCGTATCGACGATCGCCGCCGCTGCCTTGGTTCTCGGATTGCACGGCATACCGGCTTCGGCGAAAGACGACCACGTCATGACCACGCCGAAAGAGATAGAATGGGGACCGGGTCCCGCTTCCATCCCGGACGGAGCGAAGGCAGCGACGCTCTATGGCAATCCTGGCGAAGAAGGGTTATTCGCACTCCGGCTGAAGCTGCCGGCGAATTACGTCCTGCCGCCCCACCGCCATCCGCGACCCGAGGTCGTCACGGTGGTCTCGGGGACGTTCCACATCGGCATGGGCGAAAAGATTGTTCGCGATAAGGCCCGGGCGCTCGAAGCCGGAAGCTTCTTCGCGTTCCCGCCAGGAATGGCCCATTTTGCCTATACCGCGGAAGAGACGGTCATCCAACTCAACAGCACCGGTCCGTGGGGCCTCACCTACGTCGATCCAACGGACGACCCCCGCACGCAGTAGCCCAACAAGGCGGTGGGACGGGTCCTGTCGGCCCGTTCCGCCGCGGCCCCTTACTCCCACAGCGACGCCACACTTGAAGCGGACCCTTCGGCCGCCGATCAGCGCGACTTCGATCCCGGGCGGCGGAAAAGCAGCTTGCCCGCCGCGGCCGGTTCTTCGTGTTTGGGCGCCGCCCGCCAGTTTCCGAATCGCTTGAGCGGCAACCCGCAACTCCGGGTGTGCGGGCGCTGGCTCAACAACCGGGCCGAAAATTCGCATCGGCCGTTCCGACGACGGGGGGCATGTACCAGGTCGATTCGGAGCCGATTTCCTTGAACACGAAAGCAATGTAACATGGTGTTCGAGGAGGGCCATGTTGTGGTCGACTTTCCTGAGAAGGCCGTTACGATCGATAGGCCGTCGGAAAACGGGGGAGAACGCAGCTGCTCCACGGTTTCCGACGGCCAGGGAATGTCGGCACGACTGTTGGTCAGCAGGCAGCCGCAGAGCGTGGCCCGCAAGCGAGGGGTTGCCGCGCGGCTTCGCCGTGGCGAACCGGTATTGCCGGTCGCATCGAGCAGGGAACTAATCCCGCGGCGAAAATTCCTGGTGTCTGCGCTTGCCGGTGCGGCGGTGTACGCTCTGCCGCGTTTCGCGGGCGCGTCGACGCCCATCGCCGTGCCGACTTCGATCGCCAATAGGCGGTTCAGCGTCTTCTACGCGAACGAACGGATCGGCGAGCATACGATTACGTATTCGGAGATAACCGGGGATGCGCGGATTTCCACCGAAATCGCTCTCGCGGTCAAGGCGCTGTTCTTCAGCGTGTTCGCCTACAGCCACCGCTCGGAGGAGATCTGGCGTGATGGACGTCTGATGTCGCTCAGCAGTCAAACGGTGGAGGATGGCGAGACGCTCAATGTCGCTGGCGCCGCAACGCCCGGGGGATTTCGCGTCGTCGGCAAGGGCGGCCCCTTTATCGCGTCGGCCACGACCCTGACGTCCAACAGCCTTTGGACCCCGGCAGTGCTGAGCCAGGAGACCGTGGTCGACGCGCAGCATGGTGGCGTCATTGGCGTCAGCGCCCGCAGGGTCGGCGATGAGCCAGTCGCGGTCGGCGGACGCCCGGTGCATGCGACGCGCTATAGCTTTGTTACGCCGTATCTCTCCGGCAGCATCTGGTACGATGAGGCAAATCTCTGGGTGCGCGGCGATTTCGAGCGCGACGGCTCGACGATTCAGTATCGGCTCGACCCGTGAGACCTGCCTGTCCAGCCGGCGTTGGAGAACGCACTCATGTCGATTAGACAGCTTTTACGTGTCGCCGCGGCGCTTATGGCGGGCGCCGTTGCCGGTTGCGCAGCGTTTTCCGTTGTCCTCGCGCCCAGCCCGGTTGCCATTGCAACCGACATCCCGGGCGGACAGTATCATCCAGTGGGAAATGCGATCTGTCGCGTTTACAACCTGGCGGGCCCATATGACGAGAAGCCGTGCGTCGCGGTGCGTTCCGACGGCTCGGTTGCCAATATCGGACGAATCAAAAGCGGCGAGACGACCTTCGGCCTGTCGCAGACGGACCTGGCCTATGCCGCCTTTCACGGTGAGGGGCCGTTTGCCGTCGCCGGCCCCGATCCGAAGCTGCGCACCCTGATCTCTCTTTACCCAGTGGCCTTTACCATCGTCGCGCGTGCCGATGCTGGCATCCGCGATTTCCGGGACCTGCGCGGCAAGCGCATCGGCATCGGCAAGAGCGGCGCCGGATACACCTTCACCCGTGACGTCCTCCTCGAATATTTCAACTGGATCATATCGGAACATGAGCGTCTCCTGGAATTAGGACCCGCCGAACAGTACCGGGCACTGTGCGACGATAGGGTCGACGCGATCATCATTGCGGCGGGGCACCCCGACGGGCTGACGCAGGAGGCGACGACAAGCTGCCGGGCGATGCTGGTGCGCGTTGCGGGACCGGAAATCGACCGACTGCTTGCGACGCATCCCTATTACATTGCCTCCGTCATTCCTGGCGGGATGTACGCCGGGAATCCCCATGATGTGCCCACATTCGGCACGCCGGCCCTGCTCATCACGACGAGCGATCAGCCGGATGCGCTGGCCTATGCCATGGTCAAGGCGGTGTTCGAAAACTTCGCCGTTTTCCGGCGCCTGCATCCCGCGCTATCGACCCTGGACATGAGGGACATGGCGCCGAGCGAAGCAGTGATGCCCATCCACCCGGGTGCGCACCGGTACTATCGCGAAGCGGGGCTGCTGCGTCGGCAATGACCGGCGGCAGCCGGTGCACGAACACGTCTTCTTTGCCATCAGTCCGGGGCGGAGAGCTCGCGGCGCACTACGCGTGACCGCCGGGCGCATTGCATGCCGGCCGGGTGCTCGTCGCCAAGCTTGTCCGACCCAAGCTTGTCCCGACCAGAGAACGTTCGACCCTGGTTCCACTTCCTCCGACGGCGGCAATCGCGACTGCAAGCGCTGTCTCGCGTAGCATGTCATCCCGCGAGGCCCCGTCCGATCCGGGTCCGGTACTTGGCGCCGGTCCGAAGCCCACCGGTCTTCATCGCCGTCCTTCGGAACAAAAGCCGCGGACTTGCGTTGGTCTGGTATCAACCGGACGATCCGCATAGGAGATGCCCCATGGCGAGCGAACTGAGAACCGAGACCCCGGCTCCGGCGGCATACGCCGAGACAGCGCTCGACCGCGGCGGCCGCGCGTCATGGGGGGCCTTCTTCGCCGGCACCGCCGTCGCCTTGGCCGTCAGCGCGCTGCTTACCCTGCTGGGCCTTGCGATCGGCATGAGCACCATCAATCCCGCGGTCGAACAGGACCCGATGACCGGCGTACCGGCGGCGTCGGCGTCGGCGTGGTGGACGGCGATCTCTGCGATCGTGGCGCTGGGCGTCGGCGGTTATGTCGCCGGCCGGCTTGCCGGCGTGTTGCACGGCCTCGGCTCGGCGCTGCACGGCGCCACCGTGTGGGCGCTGACCACGATCGTAGCCCTGTGGCTGGGCGCCAGTGCAGCGGTCGGCCTGGTGAACCTCACCGGTTCGGCGCTGTCGCAGGCATGGTCGGCGGTTTCTTCCGCCGCCGGCGCGGCGATTCCGGAGGATTTCGAACTGTCCGACATCACCGATATGGACATGCAGGATCTGCCGGACCCGGTGCGCCGGGCGATGGAGCGGGCCGGCATCACCACCGACAATTTCGGCCGCGAGATGCGCGAGATCTTCCGCGAGGTCGTCTCGCCGCAGGAACAGGAGCGTACCGCCGAGCTGGCGCAGGAGACGGCGGCGGAGGTGGTGATGGAGCCATCCGCGGCCGGTCAGACGATCGACGATATGATCGACGACATGTTCGGGCGCGGCGGTGTGCTCTCCGAAGAGGATCGCCAGGAGGCGCTGCAGGTCATGCAGGAGCGCTTCGGCGTGACGCCGCAGGAGGCCGAGGAACTTCTTCAGCAGGTCGAGGCGACCGTCCAGGAATACCGCCAGGGTGCGGAGGAGGCGTTGCAGACTGCGCAGCAGAGGGCTGCCGAGGCGGCGGGCGCCGCTGCCGACGCGACGGCCAGCGCGGCGTGGGGCGCCTTTTTCACGCTGCTGCTCGGCCTGCTCGCCGCCATCGGTGGCGCGATAGCTGGCCGGCCCGGACGCCCGCCGGTGCGGGGGTAGGCCGGCCGATCCCGCTTCTCGACCTTTGGTAGAAGGCTCTGAGTAAGCGCCCGGTCTGTCCGCTCTTGCGGGTGACGATTTGATCCCGTGAAACAGGAGGATCGTCGCCGGGAAAAGCGACTTAACGTGTCAGTGAACCCAAGGGAATCGCTTCAGGTTAATGCCCGGCAGCAGGCCTACCGGTTGCAATTCGAGAAATTGTCCGCGTATCCGGAATAAAGCGCGGTCAGCCCGGCCCGGACTTGAGGACCCCCGTTTCCTGAAGGCGGCGGATCCGGTCCTCGTCGTATCCCAGGTCCTCGCGCAGGATTTCCGCATTGTGCTGGCCCAGCAGGGGCGCCGGGCCCGTGACGCCGGATTCCGCATTTTTGTATCGGAAGGCTGAATTGATCTGCCGGACCGGCCCCATGACGGGATCGTCGACGGTGACGGTCAGGTTGCGTGCGGTCACCTGGGGCTGATCGACGGCCTTGTCGACGGTCTGAACGATGCCGCAGGCGACGTGATTGGCGGTCAGGATTCGCTCGGCGTCTTCCGAACGCATCGACTGCAACCAGCCCCGCATGATCGCGGCGGCTTCCGCCATGTTCTCCTCCAGCTTGGCCGTATCGGAAAACCGGGGGTCGTCCGCCAGTTCCGGCTGTCCCATGGCGATGCAGGTACCCTGCCAGGAGCGGTGATCCGGACCAACGGACGCGGTGATATAGCCGTCCCGCGTGGCATGGACAGGATGATAGAAGACATCAACTTCATTCGCGGTCAGATAGGTCTGAAGGCTGAAATCGTTCGATCCGAAAAGGCTGTCGAACAGGGCGATGTCGATATGATCGCCTTCGCCGGTCATGGCTTTCCGGTAAAGCGCGGCGGAAACAGCGCCGAACGCCGTCAGCCCCGCCGTCGTGTCGCCGATGGCGATGCCGGGCCCGCGCGGGACCTGCGGCGGATCGCAGTGCAGGAACTGCATCGCCAGCCATCCCGTCATCGCGTGGCTGATATGGGCATATCCCGGTCGGTTCGCATTCGGTCCGGTCTGGCCGAAACCGCTGATTGAGCACAGAATGATGGCAGGATTCAGTTTCTTCAGATCGTCATATCCCAGGCCGAGCTTGTCCATGACGCCGGGGGTGAACGCCTCGATCACCACATCGGCCCGGGCGGCCAGCGCCTTTGCCGCTTCGATACCCTCCGGCTGTTTCAGGTCGATGCACAAACCCCTCTTGCCGGCGTTCTGCTGCATATACATGGGGCTGCGCGGGGCATGCATCCGGTTATAGGCGCGCGATACGTCACCGAACGGGAAACGCTCCACCTTGATCACGTCCGCGCCGTGATCGGCCAGGTATTTGCCGCAGGAGGGGCCGGCGATCAGCGCGGCGAATTCCAGTACGCGGACGCCCTCGAAGGCGCGGGGTTTACGCTTTGTTTCGGGCAGGTCAGGCACGGTTTCTTGTCATTCCGTTTTTGAAATATTGCGCTGAATTGCATCCTTCGCGCGGGAATCGCCCGAGTGGATGCTTTCGATCTGGCTGTTCAGCATCAGGAGCTGGTTTAACTGATTGCCGAAATTCATCGCGCCATGCACCGCCATATCCTCCGCGAGCCGGTAGGTGGATTTCGTGCGCCGCACCGCCCAGGGCGCCTTGTCGGTAAAACAGGCGGCAAATTCCCGTGCTGTCTCCATCAGCCTGCCGGCATCCGCCAGCCGGTTGACGAGGCCATACCCGTGATACTGCTCCGCTGTATAAAGGTTGCCGGTCATCGCGATTTCAAGGCCGATACGGCGGCCGACCTGCCGGGTCAGTAGGGCGATATTCATGGCGGCCGGGAATCCGTAGGCCATTTCGACATTGCCGAATCTCGCGCCGGCTTCGGCGACAACGAAATCGCAGGCAAGGGACATAGCCTGCCCCCCGCCAAGCGCGACCCCGTGAATCGCGGCGATGGTCGGTTTCGGCGATTCCATGAGCAATGTGAGGGTTTCGAGGAAGATATCGACGGTTCTGTCGACGGATCCATCCTGCAGGATGGCCTTCCGGTTGAACTGTGAAATATCCCGGCCCGCAGTGAAGCAGCTACCGGCTCCTGTGATAATAATGGCGCGGACGGCATCGTCGGCATTGGCGGCGCGGACGGCGGCGATAAGCTGTTCCAGCAACGCGTCGCTCATGGCGTTTTTCTTTGCCGGGCGGTTCAACGTCAGTATGGCGGCATATCCGTCATGGTCGACGAGAACGAGCTTGTCTTCGGAATCGGCCATCATTCACTCTCCCGGTCGCCGGAACGCAGTATCGTTGCGATGCGATTGTCTGCGCTTTGATGGGGGCGGGCAAGCCGGCGGGTCGTTATTTCCGCCCGGGGGTCATTCTTGCAGGGGGAATGCCGTTCAGGCATCCGCGTATTTATCCAGTATATTCCGCCACCTCGGAATATCGTCCACGTTGCCGATGGTGTTGTTGAGGCCCATCATCGGCGTAACCGGCACCAGCAGCCGGCTGACTCCCAGTTTCGCCATTTCGGGAATCTGCTCCAGGTCCTCCGGCAGGCTGGCGGTGAATTCGATATCATCTGGGTTGCGCCCGCTTTCCACCGCCGATTGCCGCACCAGGTCGAACAGGGCCGCGGACGCGCCGCGCGCGGGGAAGAAACCGTCGCCCAGACGCCCGGCGCGTCGCGCCGCCGCCTTTGAATGGCCGCCCACGATGACGGGGACCGATCCATTGACCGGCCGCGGCCGGCAATGCGCGTTCTTGAAGCGAACAAATTCACCGTCAAACGTGGGCGATTCGGATGACCACAATTGCCGCATGGCGGCGACATATTCGTCGGTACGTCGTCCGCGGTCGGCGAAGGGCGTGCCGATGGCGTTGAACTCTTCCGCCAGCCAGCCGACGCCGATGCCGAGCAGAATGCGCCCGCCCGACAGATGATCCAGCGTTGCGACCTGTTTCGCCGTGACGACGGGATTTCGCTGGGGCAGAATCAGGATCCCGGTGGCCAGCCTGATTCGCGATGTTGCGGATGCGAGAAACGACATGAAAATCAAAGGGTCGGGTAGGGGGATATCGTTGACCCCGCCGGCCATCCTGCCGTCCTCGGCATATGGATATGCGGATTGGTAGCCTTCCGGCACGACCACATGATCGACGGTCCAGGCGGATTCGAAACCGGCTTCCTCGCCAGCCTGGACCAGTTCGATGGCCTGTGGCGGGTCGGTGTAGCGCCCGGTATTGATATAGCGCAATCCGAATTTCATGGAGTTCCTCTCTGGTCGGTTGATCAGGTATCCGCGTATTTTTCCACGATATCGCGCAGGCGCAGCACATCCTCCGGCGTCGATACGGATGTCAGGCCGGACATCGGCGAAACCGGAATCATCAGCCGGCTGACACCGAGCTTCGCCAGCGCCGGAATATCATCCGGATCCTCCGGCATGCTGAGGGTGATTTCCAGGTCAGCCGGATCGCGGCCGTTTTCGGCGGCTGTTCGACGGGCCAGTTCAATCACCGGTTTCGGCACACCCCGGGCCGGAAAAAATCCGTCGCCCAGTTTTCCGGCACGCCGCGCGGCTGCCCTGGAATGCCCGCCTATTACAATAGGGACCGTACCGTTCACCGGCTGCGGCCGGCAGTTCGCGTTCCGAAATTCGACGAAATCGCCTGTATAGGTCGGCGAGTCCGATTTCCACAATTCCCGCATTGCGGCGATATATTCGTCGGTCCGCTTGCCCCGCTGTGCAAAGGGGGCGCCGATGGCGTCGAATTCTTCAGCCAGCCAGCCGACGCCGATGCCGAGGATCAGCCGGCCGCCCGTCATGACGTCAAGCGTCGCGACCTGTTTTGCGGTCACAACCGGATTGCGTTGGGGCAGGATCAGGACACCGGTCGCCAGCTTGATCCTGGTGGTCACCGCGGCGGCATAGGCCAGCCAGATCAGCGGGTCCGGTCGCGGGTTGGTGTTAACGCCGGCGAATATCTTGCCGTCATCGGAATAGGGATAGGCGGATTCGTAGCCATCCGGCACGACGACATGATCGACCGTCCAGGCCGATTCGAATCCTGCTTCCTCGCCGGCCTGCAGCAGTTCCGTTGCCCTTGCGGGGTCGACGAAGGGGCCGGAATTGCACGACCGTAACCCGAATTTCATGCCTATCCTCCCCGGACAAACGCATTGGATGTATAATCGCGAACTATACGTACACGATCTGATTCAGGCAAAAAGAAGGGGCGTTTCCGCCCCTCCAGACCGCTGACAAACCCCTCGCCTTTGGTGAGGGGTTTGTGATTCAATGCGGG